>JACQBZ010000021.1 GCA_016194285.1 Nitrospirota bacterium
CACTGGCTGGCCGAGCGGGGACTGGTGAGCCTTCTCGTTCTACACCGGAGCTTTGTATCGTCTTAACTGAACCGCCGGATGCCGAACGGCACGTCCGGTGGTGTGAGAGGCGGGGGCGTCAGCCCCCGCCTACTCGATTCTGGAATGACTCTCGGATGCGTCCGCTTAGGCGCTTGCGAACTTGCCCGCCATGGGACCCGTGCGGACTTTGCCCCAGGCCTTTGCGGGATTGATCTCTTTTCCCGGATTAATCTTCTTCGCCTTTTCCAGGAGGGCTTCCTTGGACTCCGGCACCGAGGAATCCGGGATGCAGCACTCGTCCACCGGGCAGACCGCGGCGCACTGAGGTTCGTCAAAATGTCCGACGCATTCCGTGCAGCGGTCGAACGAGATCACATAGATCCCGTCTCCCACTCCGATGCCTTCGGTCACCTTGCAATCTTTGGCTTCCGATGCACTTCGATTTTCATAGATCGCCTCGTTGGGGCATTCGGGCAGACACGCGCCGCAGTTGATGCAGTTATCGGCAATCAGTAATGACATAGGCTCTCCCCTTTCTCAGTAGTTAGTGCCTTTTTTATTGTGCAATCGGTTTGTTATAGGAAGTATATTTTAGCTTACCCATTTTAACCTAGTCAACACAAAATTTTGGTTACCGGAACCGATTCTCTGCAACCGGGATCTATCCCAACTGCCGGAGGAAAACCCGGCTGCTGGCCCAAATGCTCACTACGTCAAAGACCAGCAGAATCGCCAGAAGCTTGAGGATATCGGTCCAGAGCCAGCCGCCGAGAATGATTGAGCGGACCGCGTCGACTGCATAGGTCATGGGATTGAACTGGGCCAGGAAACCCATCCAGCCTGGCATGTACTGGACCGGCACGAGGGCGCTTGAGAGAAAGATCAACGGCAGCGTCAAAAAACCCATCAACGCAAAGAAGTTGCCATGCCCCTTGATTGCAAAGGCCAGCGTCATCGAGATTGCAATGAGTCCCAGCCCGAAAAACAACCCCACCACCAGGATAAAGGCCAATCCGGCGAGACCACTCAGGGGATAGACCCCGAACAAGATATAAGCCACAAGAAGGATCATCAGGATCTGGGCCGAAGTGATCCCCATCACGAAGATGAATCGGCTGTAGATCAGAGAATTGCGGCTGATCGGGGCCGAGAGCAGGCGTTCCAGAAAACCGCTTTCCTTATCAAACAGTAGATCGACACCTCCCGAAAGGCCGCTGTTGAGGACCGTCATGGCCACGACGCCCCCCGTCAGGAAGCTGATGTAATTCGGGATCTGGGCCGTCTTCTGAAAAAGGTTCCCGAACAGGATCAGCCAGAACAACATGGGTTGGATCAGCCCGAAGACCATGCTGATCCGCTCCCGGGACAGTCGTCTGACCGACCGCATCGTCAGGGCGATTGTTTCTTGAAGTATCCATTTCATAACAGTGCGCTGTCCTCCTTGATCTTGTGGCCGGTATAGGTGATGAAGACGTCCTCCAGCGTCGGGCGAGAATACTGGATCGCGAGGATCGGATGGCGGTGCTGATGGATGGCCTGGATGAGCGGCGCGAGCGCCTCTTCGTTGGAAGTGACGCGGATCTCCAGTTCATGGCTCGCTGGAGAGACCTTGATCTCGTTCACGAACGGCAATTCTTTTCTCAGCGATCCGGCCAATTCTTCCAGCCGGTCCTGTTGCGGGCCGAACTGAATCGTCACCCGATCGCCTCCGAGGCCTTTCTTCAATCCCTCCGGCGTCCCCAACGCCACAAGACGTCCCCGGTCCAGGATCGCAATCCGGTCGCAGAGCTGATCCGCCTCATCGAGATAATTGGTCGTCATCAAAGTCGTGAGCCCCGCGTGTTGCAACCGGCGGATGTACTCCCAGATCCGGATGCGGCTTTCCACATCCAGGCCCAGCGTCGGTTCATCCAGAACCAGGACCTTGGGGTCCGGGATCAGGCCGCACGCGATGTCGAGCTTCTTCTTCATGCCGCCGGAATAGCTGTTCACCAGATCATCCGCCTTCTGGGTCAGATCCACCAGCTCCAGCACTTCCCGGATCCGCTTCCGGGCCTCCGTTTTTCCCAAGTGGTACAGGTCGGCCACCAGGGTTAAATGCTCGCGTCCGGTCAGAAAACGATCAACCGCTTTTTCCTGTGGGACGTATCCGAGCACCTGACGGACTTCCCGCGGCTGTGTCTCGACGTCGTGGCCCCAGACCTTCACCTGTCCTTCGCTGGGTTTCAGCAACGTGAGGATCGTACGAATCGTCGTGGTCTTGCCGGCGCCGTTTGGGCCCAACATGCCGAAGACTTCGCCCTCCTCCACGTCGAGGGTCAAGTTCTCCAGGACGGTTTTCTCGTTAAAGGTCTTTTTGAGATGGCGTATTTCGATCGCTTTCATTCGTTTATAGGGGCTTGCGTCGCCCCCTCCGCCGGCGTAGCCGGACGGAGCCTCCCCCTCCCTGCCTGCCGGCCGGTCGCTCGCTTTGCTCGCTGAGGGTTTATGCGTCTGCATTTCTTATCCGGCGGACGATCTGACCTGCAGGCTCGCGGTTTTCTTTTTGACCCTACCGGAATTCTGGTATCGCGTCCGATCGACGAGTCCGGCATTCGCGAAGGCCGCCTTGCGCTCGGCGCACTTGTTGCACGCCCCACAGTGCCTCTTGCCCTGGGGGTTGAGACAGGAAAACGTCAAATCCAGCGGAAGCCGGCGGCCACGCTCCATCACTTCCTGCTTGCTCAAATGCGAAAACGGGGTCAGGATCTCCAGTCGGCGATTCAAGGCCCGTTGAGCCAACTGCTCAAAGCCGGAAAAGAATTCGGGAGAACTGTCCGCGAACAGGTTCGTCTTGAGCGGTCCCAGCGCGATCGCATCAATATCGTTCAGGCCGCAATAGACGGCCGTTTTAGCCAAAAGGATCAAGTTGCGGCCGGGGAGATAGACCTCTTCCCACCCGGAAGCATGGTCCGGCACAGCGTCTCCCGTCATGCTCCAGTGGGCTCCGTAGACGTCCTGCATCGGGAGGTCCAGGATTTTAAGCGGGCGGATCTCCGGGCGGTTGACGGTCTTCAAAAAACGTCGGAGCCAATAGAGTTCTGCCTCCTCCCAGACCAGACCGTTACGGATATAAAGCGGGATGACTTTAGCATAGCGTTCGGACAGATCGACAAGCATGATGCTCGAATCCGAGCCGCCGCTGGCCAAGACGCAGACTGTGCCCGGTTTTTTTTCGCGTTGTTTTGAGTCCGCTTTCCGTGCCAAGGGCTGTCCCATCGTTAAAAAATGAATTGTTACTTTACCAGAGGCATGGTGCTAAATCAAGTGAGAGGTCGCGGCTCGGGCCAACGCTGAACAAGTGTTACCCACGTAATTCTCTCACTTGCAGCCGCAGGCATCGGAATCGGATGCTTGGCAGCAAGCCGCCTTCTCGGACGCCGCGCAACAGGCGGTCTGGTCGGTCGGTGGACAACAGGAGGATTCCTTTGTCGCGGTCTTTGTCGCCTTACCGGCAAAGAAACGACGAAGATTTTCCGGCACTTCTCGTGATTGAAGAGACGGTTCCTCAGGTGGCGTGCCGCGATAGATCTCCCGCAGGATCGCGTCAACGATCATCGCCTTCGGGGCCTCCGTGTATTCTTGTCCCTGGAAAACCCAGACCCGACAATTCACGGGGCCATTGCCGGCGCAGGCCTCGCAGGAATCGCAGCGACTCTCGCGAAACTCGAGCGCGATGTCCTTTCCATTGATCCGGAGGGTCGGAGAGCTGAAAACGCCCAATGCCTTTGCCTGCTCCTCCGATTCGACCAGGGTCTTCCGGACCGAAACCTCGACGCCCGCGGCCTCCAGGATGCGCGACACCTCCGAGAGAGCCCCTTGGAGATTGGCATCGGTTCCAATGCAACGCGTGCAGACGGTGAGGTCGACGTAGAGAAAATCGATCTCGATCTTTCGACGAGCTGCATTGGAAATCGCGTCTTTGTTCTTGACCTTTTTCATTTTAAGCCCTTGATTCTGGATAAAACTTCCTTCACCTTCTCCTTGATTTCATCCCGGATTTTGCGAAATTGATCGGGTGGAAGATTTTTGAGGTCTTGAATATTCCAATCCTCGCGATGTTTGGCCCGAACAAAAGGGCATTCATCGCCGCAACCCATCGTTACCACGAAATCATATTCAACCGCCGGAATATCGGCGAGCGACTTCGAGTCATGTTTGGCGAGATCATAGCCGACTTCCCGCATCGACTCGATCGCTTTCGGATTTACATGGCCGGAGGGACGCGAACCGGCGCTGTAAATTTCGAGTTCTCCTTGGCCGTGGATGCGGGCAAACGCCTCGGCGATCTGGCTGCGGCAGGAATTCTCGACGCAAACAAACAAAAGCCGCTTCATATGGAAACGCCGACATGCGTCACCGAGCCGCCCGAGACGTCGTTAATTACAATCGCGCCAGTTCCCGCAAAAACAAGCGCAAAGGTTCCGAACAGTTCGGCGAGATAGGTTTTCATTTATTTGCGGTTGGCTCCAGCAACTGTTTGGGCAGCAGCACCGTACTCAGAAAGTTTACTTCCTTTTTCCGAACACATATCCGAGTAACGTTCCGAACAACATACCTATAGTGGGACTGAACTTGTCATAAAGCGTCAGCACAGTACTGGCTACAATAACCACACCGATGATCCCGATCTGAAGCCATTTTTCAAGCCTCGCATAACTTGCCTTTTGCGCAATTGTTGCTTTTTTAACCTCATCAATGATATCTAAAACGCGTGTTGCAACCTGGTGTCCTTTCTCTGTATCTAAATACTCAAACACACTGTAGGGATAAACATCCTCTTCGTTGTCATCGATCGGTTCATCGGTCTCGTCAGGCATATTGAGAGTCCTCCCTAATAATTTATGATTAATACCACATAGTAAATGCAATAAATGGGGATGGATTTATTTTCTCGCATGCTTCGTTGGGCACCCACTCAACGCGGTCGGCTCCGGTGCAAGTTGGATTCAAAGGGCATCCTGCTCATCCGGTTTGCGGTTTTTCACTTTCGACAGGACCCGCTCGAATTTTCGCCGGCTGCCCCGCTTGGCGCGCTCTTCCAGGTATTCGCCGGTCAGCAGCGCCGACATCTTCTCCGCCAGCGCCGTAGCAATGAATTGATTGATCGAGATCTCTTCTTGTTGCGCAAGCTCCCGAACCCGCTTGTGCAACGAGTGCGGGAGTCTAAGACTGATCGTGCTCATGGCAGCGCTCCTATGGTTTGCAGAAACTCCTTCATTATAATACAACACCGGCCAGGAAATACAGACCCGCTTCTCAAATCTGTTGACCGTGCCGTCGGCCTTTAGTATGATGAGCCTGTAATTCGCAACCGGAGGCGTTCGTGTACAAAGTCACCAAGGCCATTGAATTCTGCTACGGGCACCGTCTGATGAACTACGACGGCAAATGCCGCCATCTCCACGGTCACAACGGAAGGGTTGAGATCGAACTGGAGACGGACAAACTGGATGCGATCGGGATGGTTCGGGATTTTACCGAGGTGAAGGAGGTCGTTGCGGTCTGGCTGGATCGGGAGCTGGACCACAAGATGCTGCTGAGGAAAGACGATCCGGCGCTGCCGATGTTGGAGAAGCTGAACGAGCCGGTCTATCTCTTCGATACGAATCCGACGGCCGAGGCGATCGCCAAACTCATCTTCGAGTTCGTGCGCTCCAAAGGCTTTCCGGTTTCGGAGGTTCGGATGTGGGAATCTGAAGGCTCCTTCGCGACCTACAATGAGACCAAGGCGACCTCCGGTTGACGGGGCGGGCTATTTTTTCGATAGAATCGTAATGGCCAACGCGATTTTTTGCTGTCCTTTTTCCCGATAGACGGCCTTGACCCGGTCTCCGACCTGAATATCCCCCGCCGTTTTGAAATCCGATCCGGCCAGTATATGCGTCTCCTCGGTTAATTCCAGACTCAGTTCGTGGCTGTTTTCCTTGATCGTAATTGTATGTCCCTTGTAGGCGGTGACCAATCCTTCCGACGACTTGGCGTTCATCAGCTGAGCCAGGGCCGTTCCTTCAAGGACCAAAAATAGCACGATCAAGCCGATTGATTTTTTCATGGCGACCTCCTTGCGGTCGAGGACGAGTCCGTTTCGGTCTTCTAATTTTTGGATAGGGCCTCCAGGGTTTCGTCGCTGTGGCCGTCCACCTTGACCTTCCGGTAAACCTGGGCGATCTTGCCGTCCTTGCCGATGACGAACGTGCTCCGCTCGATCCCCATGTAGGTCCGGCCGTACATGCTTTTCTCTTTGTAGACGCCGTAGGCTTCGGCGACCTTTTTGTCGGTGTCGCTCAGCAGCGGAAACGGGAGATGGTATTTCCCGGCGAACTTCTTATGGGATTCCAGATTATCGAAACTCACCCCCAGGATCACGGCGTCCTTCTTGTCGAACTTGGATCGTTCATCCCGAAAGCTGCAGGCCTCTTTCGTACAACCCGGCGTATCGTCCTTGGGATAGAAGTACAACACCACGTTTTTCTTTCCACGGAACTCTTTCAATGAGATTTCCCTCCCTTCGGTGGAGGGGAGACGGAAATCGGGTGCGGCGTCTCCGACCTTTAATTCTTTTACAGCCATGATGCGTTCCTGGGATTGTCCCGACCCCGTTCCGTCGCCATGATTCAGTCTCCGATATTCCAGGGCCGGTTCGCTTCTTTTCGGGACCGGTATTCTTCCGTCATAAACCCGATCAGGTCGATCAGCCTCCGGGACTGCTGCGCGAGGTCCTCCGACTCGAGCAGAAACTGTTTCTCGATCGGCGTCGTATCCAGCTCGGAGGACAGCAGTTGCACCAACCGTTCGTCATCCAGTCGCATCTCCAGGAGGGTGGTGATCTGATTTTCCCAGCCTCGGAGTTGTGCATAGCCCTGCAGCGAACGGACCAACTCGCTTCGGAGCGGATCCGACAGCGCGGCGACGGCTTCGCCCGCCGGACGCCCGCCTGCCGGGCGGGCAGGGAACGGCTCAATCCAGGCCCGGCGGTAGCTTTTGTCGTAGAACTGTTTCTTTACCTGGAATGGATCCTGACCATAGAGGACGAGATTGTAGCGCCCGTCGTTCAATCGATGGACCTGCATGATCTGACCGATGCAGCCGATCGGGTGGATCGGCGGGTTGCCGTAATAGTCCTTTCCCCAATTTTCTTTCAACAGGACCATCCCGATCATGCGGGCCGCTTCCGCGGAATCGTTCAGGGCATCCTCGACCATTTCCCGGTATCTCGGCTCGAAGATATGAAGCGGCAGATAGGTCTTGGGGAAAAGGACCGTTGCGGGCAGCGGGAACAGCGGAATCGTTTTGGGGAGCCGGTCTTGGGTCATTTTAGGATGCCTCGCGATGGATCTCGACGGCCGAGTAGGCCATGATCGGTTCGATGGGCGGAGCCATTTTTCTCAGACGCAGCGTCAGTTTTTTCGCGCCGAATTCCCGAAGCACCACCTCGGCCAATCGTTCGGCCATGGTTTCGATCAGCCGGAACTGTTCTTTGCGGGCGATCTCGATCAGTCGTTGCGAGATCGCGGCGTAGTCAAAGGCCTCGCGGAGTTGATCCGATTGGGCGATGCGGCGGACGTCGCAGCCGATTTCCAAATCCAGCGAGAAACGCTGGCCGGTTTTCTGTTCCTCCGGCGTAATCCCGCAATGGCCGTAAAATTCAAGATGGTCGATGATTAATTTATCCACGCAGCCGTTCTCCGGAACAGACTATATCAGATCGCGTCGTGAACATCAATTGATCCGGTAGGGGCGACGCATGCGTCGCCCCTACATGCGCCCCTACATTTGAAACTGCGCCTCGTACAGCAACGTGTACATTCCTCTGCCCGCGAGGAGTTCCTCGTGGGTTCCCCGCTCGATGATCCGTCCGTTCTGAACGACGAGGATCTTGTTGACGTGCTTCAGCGTGGAAAGACGATGGGCGATGATGAAGGTCGTTCGATGGTAAGTCAGGGCGCCCAGCGCCTCCTGGATCTTCGCCTCGGTCTCGGTGTCGATGTTGGAGGTGGCCTCGTCGAAGATGATGATCGGCGGGTCTTTGAGCAGCGCCCGAGCGATCGCGATCCGCTGTTTCTGTCCGACCGACAGCTTCACGCCGCGCTCGCCGATCCAGGTCGAGTAGCCGTCCGGGAGCGAGAGGATGAACTCGTGGGCCCGCGCCGCTTCGGCCGCCGCGGTCACCTCTTCTTCGATGGCGTCCAGACGTCCATAGACGATATTCTCGCGCACCGTTCCGTTGAACAGAAACGGCTCCTGGGACACGACGCCGATCTGATCGCGGAGATACGAAAGTTTGAGATCCCGGACGTCGTGCCCGTCGATCGTGATCGCGCCGGTATCGACGTCGTACAGACGCATCAGGAGCTTGATGATCGTGCTCTTGCCGCTTCCGCTCGGCCCGACCAGCGCGATCTTTTCTCCGGGAAAGGCCTGGAGCGAGATCTGCTGGAGGACCGGGGCGTTCGGACGATAGTGGAACGAAACATTCTTGAACTCCACGAACCCCTGGACTTTTTGAGGAAGAAGAGTCGCGCCGGGTCGGTCGGAAACCTCCGGCACGGCGTCGATGATCTCGAAGACGCGCTCCCCCGACGCCAGCGATTGCTGGAGCATGTGGTTCACCGAATGGATCTGGTTGATCGGCGTGTAGAACAGTCCCAGATAGCTCAGGAAGGCCACCAGGCCGCCGACCGTCATCCGGCCTTCCAAGACCGAATGGGTTCCGAACCAGAGAATGAGCAGCGTCCCGGTCGAGGCGATCAGGATCATGCCGGGAGAATAGACAGACCAGATGCGCGCTACCCGCAGATTGCCGCGGCTGTATTCCAGGCTCTGTCGGTTGAACCGTTCCACTTCATACGCCTCGCGATTGAAACTCATCGTCTCGCGGATTCCGGAGATGCTGTCCTGAAGCAGCGCGTTGAGCTGGGCCGCCTGCTGTCGGATGAGGTGATAGAGTTTATGGACCCGGGTGGTGAAGATCGTCGCCCCGAGAACCAGGAAAGGGATCGGGATCACGGCGATCAAGGCCAACTGCCAGTTCAGGAAGAACAGCACGGTCATGATCCCCAACAGGGTGAGGCCGGCCATGACCAGGGCCTCCACGCCATCGATGAAGATCCGCTCCAGGTTGTTCACGTCGTTCACCACGCGGGACATGATCTCCCCCGTGGCGCGGTTTTCGTAATAGCTTACAGAAAGCCGCTGAAGGGCCCGATAGATCTGGTCGCGCATATCATAGATCACGCGCTGCTCCAGGGTGTTGTTGAACCGGATGCGCGCCGAGTTCAACAGATTCCGGCCCAGATAGGACGCAACCAGCCCGAGGATCAGCCACGTGAGCAGCGGGAGGTTGTCGGCCCGGATCACGTCGTCGATCACGCGCTTGAGCAGCCAGGGCGGGACCATCTCGAGGGAGGTGGTGAGCACGGCGCAGGCCAGGGTCAGATAGGCCAGGCGTTGATACGGTTTGATGTAGTGTATGACACGAAAGAGAGAACGCATAGGTCCTTAACCTTTTCGCGGGTCCTGTCCTTTCGTGAAGGGGCAGGCCCCGTGCCTGCCCTGATCATGGGCAACCACAGGGGGTTGCCCCTACTCTTCATCCTGCGGCTTCATCCAGAACCGCTCGTACTCTTTGAGGTGGGTCAGCGTCGAAAGATCGGTCATCCGGTCCAGAAAGACTTTTCCGGAGAGATGATCCAGTTCATGCTGAATCACGACGGCCGGAAATCCCTCGGCCTCCAGCCTCTGTTCTTTTCCATTCCGATCCAGAAACCGGACCGCCGCTTGCTTTGACCGGGGCACCCTTCCGCGAAAGCCTTCCACGCTGAGGCAACCTTCCCATCCCTCGATGGTCTCCTCCGATTTGGAGAGGAAGATCGGGTTCACGAGGATCAGCAACGGCACGTTGGGCGCCCAGGGATACCGCTTGCTGTTGTGGACCTCGATCACGGCGATCTGTTTGGACTCATGCACTTGCGGGGCGGCCAGGCCGACGCCGTCGTATTCATGCATCGTTTCGATCATGTCGTCGATCAACTTCTGGATCGCCGGACTTTTCAGTTCCGAGAGGGGGACCTCTTTGGCGACCTGCCGCAGAATCGGGTTGCCCAGTTTGGAGGTTTTAAGAATCGACATGAGGAATCACTCGTCTGCTCATGCGGCTGGACTTGGCCGGGGGCCTTTCTCGAGACGGTGCAGGCGGGCCGTCATCCGTTCCAGCGGAATCATGTCTCGCGTCCTCTGGCCGATCTCGATCCCTTTTAGGTATATTCCCTTGGCCTCTTCCATCTTTCCGATCTTTTCCAGCGCGCCGCCGAGATGTTCATAGACGACGGTGTAATCCGGCTTCAGCGCGATCGCCTTTTCAAACGCCTCGACGGCCAGTGCGGCCGATTCCTCGGCCAGATAGGCCTGTCCCAGACTGAACCACAGCATCTCGCTCTCCGGTTCCGCGGCCAGCACCTTCTTGATCCGATCGATCTTTTCCGAAGCCATCGAGCCGCTCGCAAGGGATGAATGCGTCTGATCGCATAGTATAGGTGAGTTGTCGATCAGCGTCAACCGGGAATCAACGGTTAAGATCCTGATTGACTTGATGGGTCGTTTTTGTTAATTTAATAACACGATGATGATTTCAAATCGAGACGAACTCAGAAAACTGGCGAACACCGTTCGCAAGGACATCATCCGGATGACCACGGCCGCCGGATCCGGTCATCCCACCAGTTCCTTCTCAACGGTCGAGATCCTGACCACGCTTTACTTCCAGGTCCTGCGGCATGATCCGAAGCGGCCGGACTGGCCCGACCGGGACCGGTTCATTCTGAGCAAAGGGCATGCGGCGCCCGCGCTCTACTCCTTTTTGGCGCGCAGCGGCTACTTTCCGGTCGAACAGCTTACGACCCTGCGCAAGCTGGACAGCCCCTTGCAGGGTCACCCCGAACGACACCGGATGGGCGGCATCGAGGCCTCGACCGGCTCGCTGGGTCAAGGCATCTCGATCGGCATCGGCATGGCCCTGGCCGGACGGCTGGATCGGAAGGACTACCGGGTTTATGTGATGACCGGAGACGGGGAGTGCGATGAGGGACAGGTCTGGGAGGCGGCGCTGTACGCCGGAAACCACGGGCTGGATCATCTCACCGTGATCGTCGACCATAATCAGGCCCAACAGGACGGTTGGGTGAAGGACGTGATGGATCTGGCGCCGCTCGCCGATAAATGGACGGCCTTCAAGTGGCATGCGATCGAGATCGACGGCCACGACTGGGACCAGATCGCGAAGGCCTTTGATGAAGCCCGCGCCACGAAGGGAAGGCCGACCGTGATCATCGCCCGGACGATCAAGGGCAAGGGCGTTTCATTCATGGAAAACAAGCCGGAGCTTCACGGTATTCCACCCACGCCGGAACAGATGGAGCAGGCGTTGGCCGAACTCGACCAGCGGTAGTCTCCTCCCGAATCGGTTGGCCCGTTCTCAGAGTATCCATGAGCGCGCGATTTAATTCGGATCGAATTTCTCAATGGCTTCTGTGGGGAGGGGTTGCCGGACTCCTGTTCTCCGCGGCCGTTCTCACGTTGGCCCAACCCCCCAAAAATGTTCTTCAACTCATTACGGACCAGGATGTCCTCCGCCAGGATCAGACGGCCAAGGAAAAAGGGTTGACCGAGGTGGGCCGGTCGATGATTCTGGAATTAAAAGATGGTCCCGAGATCGATGTCGTCCGTCCCGGCGGTGGAGAGATCGGCCAGCAGCCGGTCGAGATCGATGTGGAGTTCAAACTATCCAAAGACGGAGCCGAGCCAAACATGTCCACGCTGAAGGTGCGGTATATTAAATTCTTCACGATCGACATCACCGACCGGGTCAAACCCTATGTCGCCGGCAACCGGATCCATGCCCCCGAGGCCCAATTCCCGAAGGGCGACCACACCGTTGAGATCTACGTCGAAGACAGCAACGGAAAGGCCAGCTCCAGGGTGGTTGAGTTTAAAGTCATCTGATCCGATACGCCGTTCCGACCGATTGACAACCCCCGTCCTTTTTAGTTATATTATCCATTCCTGCACTTTTCAGTAAACCGGATGCGGGAATAGCTCAGTGGTAGAGCATCGCCTTGCCAAGGCGAGGGTCGGGGGTTCAAATCCCCTTTCCCGCTCCAATTTTTAAAACACTTACAAAACACCCCACCCGAAACAGCCTCTGGACCCGGTACAGATCGACGCCGTTTTGAAACAGCCTCATCGCGAAAGTGTGGCGCAGGTCATGGAGCCTCACATCCGGCCAGGAGATATTAAAGAGTACCGATGGAGGCAAGAGCTTTAAGGAGATCAATGCCGGGCTGACTGGCCCGGATCGAGATATCCGCTCCTTAGTGATGGACCCCCGCAATCTCAAGAATCCCCGATGCGCGGGATTAAAGACGTGATCCGGGATGCAAGGGGGCCTTTCTTGATCTCTCACAGAGGACGGTGACTCCAAAAGAGGTCATGATTGCTTCCAGAGCTATTGGGAATCATTTTGCAAAAGTGGCCTCCAACGGTCAGGATTATCTTGTCGTCTGGAAGGATTATCGAACCGGCACAGCATCGAGCCTCGGTCGCATCGTGCGGCCCTTTCGATAAGCCTGTCCCTCATTCCCACCGGCCCTATCACAGATTAAGATCAAGACAAGATCATAAAACAGGGCCAATAAAAACCCACTTTCGGGTTGTTGACACGGCTGTTTTTTTAGGCTATCATGCGGCAACCACTCGTGAAAGTCTTTTATGAGGCCAGGCTCTTTTAAAAAATATCTAAGACTTAATAGAGTTCGTGGATTAACACAATCAACGATAAAAGGAGGTGATAACATGGTGCAACATGATGATAGGATAGAGGTCGATACGGAGATAAAAGGGAGGGGGCCTCATAGAAAGAAGAAGATAGGCCGATGGGCTGCCGGGTTGCTTGCCGTTGGCGCGGGGCTGTTTCTCCTTTTCGGCACCTCGCTCAACGTGATGGCCAAAGGTCAATGTTCTGGCAATAACCCTCACTGCACGACGACCACCACCACGACCACGGCCACCACGACCACGGCCACCACGACCACGGAGACGACGACCACGGCCACCACGACCACGACCACAACCACTGGCGCAACGATCCCACCACCGCCACCACCGCCACCACCGCCACCACCGCCACCACCGCCGCCGCCACCGCCGCCACCGCCGTGAGCGACATAGTGTCACCGAGGATGCTCAAACCACTGTTACATCGGGTAAGTTAAGAAAGATAAAAAAAGTTTAGAAGAATAAAAAAGGCCTCCATTCATGGAGGCCTTTTTTATGGGTTGGCCCAGAGGCCTTTTTTATGGGTTGGCCCAATGGATACAGTCGTTCCTATGCCCCACCACGGCGAGACAAAATCATAAAACAGGGCAAATAAAAACCCACTTTCGTGTAGTTGACACGGCTGACTTTTCAGCGTAACATTTCGCCCAAGTATCATAAAAGTCTTTTATGAGGCGAGGCTCTTATCAAAAATATCTAATAGAGTTCTTGGATTAACACAATCAACAATAAGAAGGAGGTGATAACATGGTGCAACATGATGATAGGATAGAGGTCGATACGGAGATAAAAGGGAGGGGGCCTCATAGAAAGAAGAAGATAGGCCGATGGGCTGCCGGGTTGCTTGCCGTTAGCGCGGGGCTGCTTCTCCTTTTCGGCACCTCGCTCAACGCAGTGGCCAAGAGACCGACTACTACCACTACCACAACCACGGCCACGACGACCACGGCCACGACGACCACGGCCACGACGACCACGGCCACGACGACCACGGCCACCACGACCACGGCCACCACGACCACGGACACGACGACCACGGCCACGACGACCACGACCACGGACACGACGACCACGGCCACCACGACCACGGACACGACGACCACGGCCATCACGACCACGACCACGACCACTTTACCGCCGCCACCGCCGCCACCGCCACCGCCACCGCCACCGCCGCCACCGCCACCGCCGCCACCGCCACCGCCACCGCCGGCGTAAGCGATGTAGTATCACTGAGGGTGCTCAACAAGATTATTACGTTGGTAAGTTAGGAACAATAAAAAAGGCCTCCATTCCTGGAGGCCTTTTTATTTTAGTGCGCCCGGCAGGGCGCACTCACTTGGAGGTGAAAATCCTCTACGGACCCTGATGACGGGAACCATTAGCCGAACCGTAAGGGCTGCCGCCGTGAGGCGGGGTCTGAAGGAAGCGGTAAGCAAATCCCCGGCCCAAGGAACACGAAGCGCATAAGAGGCCGACGCGTCTGGGCGAGGGTGCTAAAAGAACCGAAGCCCGATGTCAT
>JACQBZ010000093.1 GCA_016194285.1 Nitrospirota bacterium
GGCTGACCTCTTCCGCAAAACGGTGACCGTTTTTCGATCCAAGAACGGTGAGCAGAGGACGATCCCCGTCAATCAAACAGTGCTCCAACTCCTCAAGGAACGATCAAGAGTTCGACCCTTGAAGACCGAGCATGTGTTCTATAACGCGGCGCTGACACCGGTCAATCCTTACAGCCTGTCACGGACGTTCCATAAAGCGGTTGGAAAGGCCGGGTTGACGGATTTTCGCTTCCATGATTTACGGCATACGTTTGCGACCCGCTTGGTTCAGGCCGGCGTGGACATCTACAAAGTCCAACGCCTGCTGGGTCATAAATCTCCGATGATGACCCAGCGGTACGCGCATCACTACCCGGAAAGTCTTCGGGATGGGGTGGAAATCCTGGACAGCCGGAAAGACTTTAGCACAATTTTAGCACAATCGGCGGTCGGCGCTGAAGCCGGAAAAGTGCTAAGTCCTTGAAAAATTTGGTAGCGGCGGAGGGACTTGAACCCCCGGCCAAGAGATTATGATTCTCCTGCTCTACCACTGAGCTACGCCGCCAATGGGCTTCTAAAGTAACAAACGGATCAGGCTATGTCAAGGTGGGTCAGAAACGATACGCCGCTTGAACCATCGGGCCGTGGGTGCGGAGGTGAATGCGGTTCCCGTCTTCGTTGCTTTGTTCTTCCTGCACAAATGAATAGAATCGATAACCGGCATCGAGACTCAATCGCGGGGTGGCCTGATATCGGATCATTAAAATGGTACTGAGATTGATAGGCCGGATATTACGCTTATCCATTGCCAGAATCAAGGCGGGAGGCAGGGCCGGGAGGGAGGCACTTAGGGGAGGAATCGAAATACTCAATTCTCCTTTCTTATACCAATCCAACCATCACCGCGACAGCTTTGGCAACGGTTTCGGTCGATTGATCCGGTTCCGCCACACAATTGGCATGGAGCCCAGTCATTTTCGCCTAACATGCCCCTAAAAACACCCTGGCAACGTTTGCCGTTCTTCCGTTCTGAACAGCGTTGGTTTATCTGCGCATCGCTGCGTGAAGTTTTACCACATTGAGTGCACAGGGCGACAGGTTTTGACCTGGTAGGTTGTATCATTTAAAACCCCACGAATAACATGGCCTCCCCCGCCGAGGTTTTGTGTTTGACTCCGGCGAGTGGTTAGGTGTCTATAAGTTTAAAAGTTTTTAATCTGCTCATCTATTTCAGCGAGATGACTCTTCATTAGAGCAGATAATTCAAAATATTTGAAACTCCTTTTATCTTCATTTTTATCTTTTTCATCTAACCACTGCTTGAAACATTCGTGAATATTTTTTGGCATCAAGATCATAAAATCAGTATACATTTGAGTAGGGTAACTTTGTTTCCTCATTGCACCGCCTAGTTGATCCAAGGTCGTGGAATACATCTTCTCAAACCGTTGGCGTTCCCCTTTTAAATACTCATGTCTCATCTCTCGACGCCAACGACGGTCATTAATGATTAATGAGGCAATAGTGGTAATACTGGCGATTACGCCACCAACAATGACGCCTATTAGAGTTTCGGACATAAATTTCCCCTAAAATCAACCGCTCCAACCAGAACCGTGGAGATAGGCTGAATATTACGCTTCTCCGGAACCGGAATCAAGAAAACGGTCAGATCAAGGAGGAGCCGGTTCCTATCCGGTGACGACCGGTTCAGGAGGGAGTGGCGGCCGGATCGGGAGGGGGGGGCGGTGGTAGAGGTTCATTTTAGATTTTCAATAAATAAAAATTTCCAAATAATATAAGCGATCAAAAGACTGACAATCCATGTCAGAGAACTGCCCGGCTTTAAAAGTTCCGAAATATCCCTTCCTCTTATTTTGAGCCATATTGCTGCCAGGATCATACCTGCCGCACAAATCGACGCCCCGACTACAAAGTCATGGATCATAACCTATGGTCTCCTTCAAGGCGGAGTCTATGTATTGTCGATGCTTTGGATGGCGTTTTTGACCACTGCCAATCGCAAACGAGTGAGCTCGGAAATTCCCAACACATTTTGAAGGTGAATCAGAATTTGATCATGCCCGATTTCAGGCCGTTCCAGGTATCCGGGCCTCTCCTTAAGGGCCTTGGAATCGAGTTTAAGTATCTGCAGAAACATAATGTTCATTTCATCATACCTTTTTGCGAGATTCGGATCGGCACCACTATCAACAGATATTGAGGTCGTTCCGATCCTCCAGAGAGCATCCTCAAAAGGTTGTAGCTTTTCGACCACATCGGCTGTTACCCAAGGTGCGTAACTATTACGGATGGCGTTGAGTTTCCTAACAATGTCTATGGTGGATCTCGATGGACCTTCACTAAACAGCTTTCCCATTCCCTTATTCACCTGTTCAAGGTATTTTTCGCAAAAGGCAACGTGCTTATCGAAGGCCACATTTGCCATGTGTGATGTCACGCTAAGGTTAAAAAAGTGCTCCCGTTCTTTGAGTTCGATCTGTTTTTTGTGGGCCTCATTGTCTCGAAATATTTGCCATATCGCCAAAAAAAGAGCGGCAATGCCAGGTGTAATAGCTGCACCCTTAACAACCTCGCTCATAGGTAGAAACCACGTGATGAGAAACGAGCCCGCGAACACAACCGCAAGTCCCAGATAGACCATCGCTGACCAGCGTGCCTGTGCCATAATGAGTTTATGACTCCACAATCTCGCAGAGGATTCATTCTGTATTTAGATTGACGGATCGAATACTACGCTGATCCGGGGCCGGAATCAAGACGGGAGGTTAGATCAACCGGGGCCGGTTTTGTGGCTTTCGTGTGGCAAACCCCACCATGTTGGTGGACCTTCCATGTGCGACGAAGGAAATCAAAATTCCTTTCATCCTGTTGATGGACAAAAGAAAACGCCTGATTTTCAGAGACTTCGAAAACCAGGCGTTTTGAATGGCAGGGTTTTATGATTCTCCTGCTCTACCACTGAGCTACGCCGCCGTATTTTATGTTTGCAGGGAGCTACTGTAACAATTCCAATGGCACGACGTCAAGAAGGACAGTCCGAAAACACGAAGAGCGCCGGTGAGGCGCCCTTCGCCTGAATAAAATTCGTATCACCCGGTGCGCCGGCTAACCGCCCAAGAGCTCAAGCGTCTCTTTGAGACCCCGGTTGACGCAGGTAAAGATCGGCGTGTCCCGCTGGGTATAGAGCCGTCCCTGGGTCTCGCGGAGGTCCATCAGCAGATTGACGAAGTCCTCCGGTTTGTCCGTCTCAAACGCCAGCGCGAACTCCTGATCGTCCAGTCCGAAAGAATAGGTCGTGTTCAATTTGACCGAGGGATACTTGTTCCCCACGATGATATGCTCGTCCATCATTCCCTGACGCGTATGCTTGGTCAGAAGGTACCACTCGGGCGTCTTCACGAACGGGTACATGAAAAGGTACTTGGCCTTGCCGGGAATGATCCGTAGCCGTTGTTCTTCATGCTCCGGATTGATCTTGTCCACGTAGATCGAGCGTTTGGTGATGGCGAGGTAGGAATACGGGGTCGTCAGATAGTTCCCCAGCTTGGTGGAAAGAAGCTTGGCCGTAAACTCCTGCATGTACTCGAGCGAGTATCCGATCCGCCACATCATGAAGTCCACGTCGCCGCGGGTGCCCATGGTGGAATAGGTCATCACCATGAACTGCTTACGGTCCTTGGTGTATTCCTCCACCACCTGGCTGAATTCCTTCTTGCTTTGTTCCCGTTCGGCGTGAGGAAGCCGCCTCCAAAGAGGATCGACTTTGTAAAACAGAAAGCTGACGTATTGCTGGGCCGCCGGGCGCTTTTGAGCCGTCTGTGCCCCTTCCTGGGTTTGCGCGGTCGGAACTTCTCCCTGCTCCTTGGCCGCACGGGCTTGAGCCACGACGGACGGATCGATCACGGTAATACTCCGGCTCTTTGCAAACTCTTCCACGCCCCGCATGGCCGATTTCCGGACGATGAACGGGACGTTCTGCATCAGGACCCGGCCTTCCTCCGTCCATTGCGGCTGAGTGGGTGTTTCGGTTTCGACATCTTCGTGGTCACTCATGGAATCCTCCGATACTTTCTATCTAGATGAATTCAGATGATCTATGAATTCAAATTATAAGGGTTCTGAATTGTGCGGATGAATTAACCCATAAATATACTAATTCGACCCGATTTGTCAATTTTTTTCTGAGGCCGGGATTCTACTCGGCGCGGCTTTCTTGACAAGGTCCGTCGAGGATGTTACTATCAAAAAATTGGATTTGGGGGACAGATTTAAAATCTGTCCCCGCCTACCAGCGAATCGGATCAAGTATCAAGAATGGACTATAAGTCGACCCTCAATCTTCCAAAAACCGATTTCCCCATGAAGGCCAACCTCAACCAAAAGGAGCCGCAATTCCTGGCCCAATGGGATCGGGATAGGCTTTACGAACGGCTCCAGCGGCAGAACCAAAATCGTCCCCGTTACATCCTTCATGACGGCCCGCCGTATGCGAACGGGCGGATTCATATCGGCCATGCCCTCAACAAGATCCTGAAAGACTTTGTGATCAAATCGAAGGCCATGGAAGGTTTTTGGACGCCCTATGTTCCAGGTTGGGATTGCCATGGTCTCCCGATCGAACATCAGGTTTTGAAAGACCTGGGTCCGAAAAAACAGGGAATGAGTCAGACCGAGATCCGAAGGCTCTGTCGCGAATACGCGGAGAAGTACATCCAAATTCAGCGGGAGGAATTCAAGCGGCTCGGCGTGCTGGGCGATTGGGATCATCCCTATCTGACGATGAACCCCGCCTATGAGGCCGCCATCGTCCGCGAATTCGGCAAAGTGGTCCGGGCCGGGTCGGTCTATCGGGCAAAGAAACCGGTGCTCTGGTGTCCCAACGACGAAACAGCCCTGGCCGAAGCCGAGGTGGAGTACGAAGACCACACCTCGCCGTCGATCTATGTGAAGTTTCCTGTCACTTCGTTCACTGGGGACATTGACCCTTCAAAAGATATTGGAGATCCTAGCCCATTCATTCTCATTTGGACTACCACACCATGGACACTTCCAGCTAATCAGGCCGTTGCTGTTCATCCAAGCGAGCAATATGTTCTTCTCCAAGTTCAATGGAAGGGGAATAAAGAAACGTGGATTCTCGCCAGTAAGCTTCTGAAGTCCTGTATGGATAAGTTCGGCTTGACCGAAAAAGACTACCGTGTCATTGGAACTCCTCAGAATGGCCAGGAGTTGTCCACTCGATTCAATGGTTACGATCACCCTTTGTTTCCCAACGCTCCCCTTCGACATATCGTAACGGCCGACTTCGTCACGATGGACCAGGGCACGGGCTGCGTCCATATCGCACCGGGACACGGTCAGGAGGATTACCAGCTCTCCCAGTTTGATGACCAACTCAAAGACCAGCTCAGAGTAGTTGCACCCGTGGACGATCATGGCCGTTTCACGGATGAGGTCGGCATCTCCGGTTTGTCCGGAAAGAACGTTTTTAAAGCCAATGACACGATCATTAAGCTCTTAGAGGATAACGGCGCATTAATCAAACACGAAACGCTGACCCACTCCTACCCCCACTGCTGGCGCTGCAAGAAGCCGGTGATCTTCCGCGCGACGGAGCAATGGTTCATCTCGATGGAGACGAAGGACTTACGCGCCCGCGCGCTGCAGGAGATCGACCGCAACGTCGACTGGATTCCGAAATGGGGACGGGACCGGATTTATGGCATGATCGAAAACCGACCGGACTGGTGCATCTCACGGCAGCGGGCCTGGGGCGTGCCGATCGTCGCCTTCGCCTGCATGAATTGCAAAGAGCTTCTCTTCACGCCCGAGATCATGGATCATGTCGCGGACTGCATCGAACGCGATGGCGGAAGCGACATCTGGTTCACAAAATCTGCGGACGAGCTTCTGCCCAAGGGAACGGCCTGTCCGAAATGCAAGGGAAACCGGTTGACCAAAGAGAACGATATCCTGGACGTCTGGTTTGAGTCGGGCGTGAGTCATGCGGCCGTGCTCAAGACGCGGCCGGAGTTGTCCTGGCCGGCCGATCTCTACCTCGAAGGCTCGGATCAGCATCGCGGCTGGTTTCACAGCGCGCTTCTCACGGCCCTTTTGACCGACGGACGGCCGCCTTACAAGGCCGTACTGACCCACGGCTTCGTCGTGGATGGCGCCGGGAAGAAGATGTCCAAATCGGCCGGAAATGTGGTCGCACCCCAAGAGGTGATCGAAAAACACGGGGCCGAGGTCCTGCGGCTTTGGATCGCCGCGACCGATTTTCGCGAAGACGTCCGAATCTCTCAGGAAATTCTGTCCCATCTCGTCGAGGCCTATCGGAAGATCCGGAACACATGCCGTTTTCTCATCGGAAACCTGTACGATTACGACCCGAAACGAGACGCGGTCCCGGATGAGCGTCTGTTTGAAATTGACCGATGGGCGCTGCACCGGCTTCAGGGGCTGATCCGGCGGGTGCGACAGGGCTATGCCCAGTTCGAGTTCCACACGGTGTTTCACGCGCTGAACAATTTCTGCGCCGTGGACCTGAGCGCCATTTACCTGGACGTCTTGAAAGACCGTCTTTATTCCGATCCGTCCGGCTCGGTCTCCCGTCGCGCGGCGCAACGGGTTTTATTCGAGACCTTGACGGTACTGACCCGTCTCATGGCCCCGATCCTTTCCTTCACGGCGGAAGAGATCTGGAACCACATTCCCCGCGGGCTTCGGGACGAAGACAGCGTCCATCTCGGCCCCTTCCCGACGGTGAGGGAGACCGCCGTCGACCCGGCGCTGGAAGCGCGATGGGAGAAGCTTCTGACCGTCCGGGAGGAGGTGGCCAAGGCACTGGAAGCGAAGCGAAACGAGAAAGTGATCGGAGCGTCACAGGATGCGCTTGTGCGGCTGTGGGCTTCCGGCGAGCTGTACGACTTTTTATTGAAACACGAACCGCAACTGGCCGCCGTTTTCATCGTGTCCAAAACGGAACTGAAACCGTTTGAGAATGGCAACCCGAACGAAATGGCCTTCATCAGCAGCGTCCTGCCTTCCCTTGGCGTAACCGTTTCACGGTCCGACGATCCCAAATGCGCCCGATGCTGGAATTACCGCAGCACCGTCGGGAAAAATCCCCGTCATCCCTCGCTGTGCGCCCGCTGCGCGGAGGCGGTCGGCCCGCCCGCCGCCCGCCTGCCGGACGGGCAGGGACAGGCAGGCTGAGATGCCGCTCAAGACCGCCTTGAAGACGATCGCCGAAGAGCCGCGTCGTTATCTTTTTCTGGCCGGAGTGGTCGGGACGGTTTTTGTCGTCGATCAGGTCACGAAGGCGTTGATTCAGCGGACGATGCGGCTGCACGAATCCATCCCGATCATCGACCGGCTTTTCAGTCTCACGTATATCCGCAACGCCGGGGCGGCCTTCGGCATTTTCGCCGAACACGGCAACGGCCTGAGGATGGCCTTCTTCGTGACGATCTCGGTCGTCGCCATTTCCTTTTTACTGACGTTTTTTGTGAAGATTCCGAAAGAGGCCCGGCTGGGCCGCCTGTCCGTCGCGATGGTCATGGGCGGGGCCTTTGGAAATCTGGCGGATCGGCTCCGATTCGGGGAGGTGGTCGACTTCTTGGATTTTTATATCGGCTCGTATCACTGGCCGGCCTTCAATGTGGCCGACTCCTCCATCAGCATCGGCGTCGCCCTCCTGATCTGGTACTTCATCCGCACCCCCTCCGTTCATGTTTAAGTGCGGCATTTTATCAATACTCAATACAATGACGTCCATAATCCACACAGCGCGGAGTTTACCTCCGCGCGGAGACAAGCTCCGCTCTGTATATTTTTGTCGATAGCGCGTTGCCGTAATTATGAACCAGACCATGAAGCCGATAAAACCAATCGTTTCCCGGGAATTCATCGTCGCGCCCAAGTTCGCCTCCGAACGGCTGGATCACTACTTGATCCGGCATCAACTGCATCCCTCCCGCACGTTTCTCCAGAGACTGATCAAGGACGGCGAAGTCCGAGTCAACGATCGCATCGTGAAACCCCATTACAAAATCCGTTCCGGCGATCATTTGGTTTGTCGAATCCCGACCCCGACTCCCCTGGACCTTGTGCCGGAATCCATCCCGCTGGATGTCCTGTATGAGGATTCGGCGATCATCGTCCTGAATAAACCGGCCGGCCTGGTGATGCATCCCGCGCCGGGACATTACACCGGGACGCTGGTCCATGGCCTTTTGGCCCATTTTAAAGACCGGCCTGCCGCCCGCCTGCCCGCCGCGGCGGGCCTGCCGGACGGGCAGGGACAGGCGGGCCTCTCCGGGATCGGCGGCCGGGAGCGGCCGGGCCTGGTCCATCGACTGGACAAGGACACCTCGGGCGTGATCGTGGTGGCCAAGACCGATGCCGCCCACCGATCGCTTTCCCAACAGTTCAAGAGCCATTCCATCGAACGGCAGTACCAGGCCATCGTGGCGGGCCGGCTGCCGAAGAGCGGCGGAACGATCGATCTGGCCATCGGCCGGGATCGATGGCAACGGAAGAAGATCTCCCATCGAACGTCCCGGCCACGGGAAGCCAGGACGGTGTACCGTGTCCTGGAACGGTTTAAAGCGGCGACGCGGGTTGAAGTCCGTCCCCAGACGGGGCGCACGCATCAGATCCGCGTTCATTTCGCATCCCTTGGGCATCCGATTCTGGGTGACCGGGTTTATGGCGGACCGTCGTCGATTCTTGACGCGGTCCCCGTGGCCCGGCAGATGCTTCATGCCGAACGGCTTGGGTTTGTTCATCCGGAACACGGGGGGGCCGTCGACTTTTCCGCGCCGCTTCCGGCCGACATGGAGCGGATTCTCGAAGTCCTCCGCATTAATAAACAGCCTTGACTTTGACGACTATACAGCGGTATACTCCATATCGAACTTTCGATTTCATCCTACGGAGGGATTGCAAACTCTAACCAGAAGGGGGTCGGGAAATGAAACGGGTATCCAAAACGCACGTGGGACAGCGGATTCGAACGATCCGCGGGAAAATCAATCAAACCGATTTTGCCAAGATGATCGGTGTGCGCAAACAAAACTACGTCAGCCGGTACGAACACGGCCGGATTCCCAATCCGGAACTTTTGGTTCGAATCGCCAAACACGGGAAGGTTACGGTGGATTGGCTTCTAACGGGTCGCGGGAAAGGACCGAAATCCCGGTAAAGCACCCAGCCCCGTAAAACGATCTTACGGGGCCGGGCCCTCTTCGTTGTCCCCTCTCTAAAACGCAAAGTCGAAGGCGACCAGCGTGGTCTGCCCAACCTGATCGCCGCCCGTCGGGTCGGTCTTTTTCGTCCGGAAATAGTTGTATTCGACATGAAAGGTGGTGTCCACCCGCGCCGAGATATTGAAATTATACCGCGCCAGGAAGGTGTGGGAATTCACATCGTTGAAATCCGAAGCAAACGTGGGATCCCCTTGATTGGTATTTCGAATGACATCGTACCGGTAACTGAACAGCCATGTGGGAAGCTGAATCGGATTGTAATCCATTTCTATAAACGATCCATTCCAGCCCGCATCCTGGGCTCCCGCAATTCCCTGCGAGGAAAACAGCTTCTGGCTGTCCTTCGCATGCATTAACGCCCCGAAGAGATTCACCTGATTGAAGGCGGTTAAGCTGACATCCACGCCCGCGCGGTAAAACGACGCGCCGTCCTTCGCAATCGCCCCGCAGCCGCTCGGCGCCGACGGCGATGCCGCGCAGACCGGATTCGGTGCCGTGGGAGCATCGCCATATGCTCCGAAGACTCCGACCCGTTGACCTGAGACAATCCCGTATCCGCCGATCGATTGGGTCACATGCCCGTAGAAATTGAGCTTGCGGCCTCCTCCGGTGTTCCCGGCGTTGACATCACTGTTGGAAAGGGCGTTCAACGAATACCGGAGATAGCCGTCGCCGGGGGTCTTCTTAAACCCAGACACCTCCAACCCCGGATGATTATCGCCGATGCCAAAATCGTTGGCATTTGGATAAGTCTGTGCGGGACAGCAGGGAGCAGGGATGAGTCCGGGATTCCCCAACGCCGTCGTATAGGGGTTTCCGGCCACGTAATGGTACATCACGAAAGGGGTGTCGAGCGTCGGGCTTCTCTTCTCACTGAACGGAAGGTCCAGCTCAAACTTCCCGACCTTTAGATTTAATAGATAATCGCTCTGCAAGAGATTATCTATCTTAATGTAGGCCGCCTCCAGATCGCTGTCAGTTTCGGTGCTCCCAGAGCCGAATCCTGCGCTTCCCAGACCCGGAGTGAGCACTACCCCGAAACTGATATCTCGGGCCAGTGTACCGAAACTCAGGATATCCAGACCCGTGAACCCGAAATCGCCGGTGGCGATGTTCGAGGTCGGATCGCCGGGAGTCCCGTCGCCAACCTTGTTGAGGCTTGAGGTCTGGTAGCCCACCGTGGTCCGAATCGCGACCGGCCAGTAGCCATTCGTCAGGGTTTCAGAGGTTGGTAGATCCGTCTCGCCTCCGAGTTGATACCCACGATCCCGGAACAGATTCCCGAAGTCGTTCAACTTTGGAAACGCCGGCACGTGGCAGACACTGCAGGGGAGATTATACTTCCGGGCAAAGGCCGGGATCGCAAGGGCCTGTTTGGCCGTAAGCGGTATAGACAGCAGGAAGGTGAGACTAGCCAATACTCCGAGAAGGATACGTTGCATTAAACCTCCTTGGTTGATTGTAGCTCTGAAGAGTCGAGGCCTCCATGGATTTGAAACTCGATTGCCGTAATAAATATATCATTCATTTCCGAAAAGTCAATAGATTAATACGCCGCATGTTTTTCCTTGAAACGTTTCATCCGGAATATCTCCTCGCGTTCGCGTTCTTCCAGGGCGAAGCGGATCGTCCGGATCTGGACTTGCAGGTCTGGCACGATGATCTCGGTGAGGGCGTTGATCCGGCGCGTTGTTTTCTTGATTTCTTCGCCGATCTTCTTCAGACGCATCTCGACCGAAATGATCTTGAGGATCTGGTCGAGCACCCTTTCGAAATCCCGCGCCGCCGTGTTCGCATAACCGGAGACACTCGGGACGGCATACCCGCGCGCATCGGCTGAACGGATGACGCTTGGGTACCGGATCTCGGGAAACTTGACGCCCCAGATATTTTTTTCGGCCAACTCGAACGGGATATCCCGATGGGTGGCAAAGGCGGCCGATTGAACCACCGCCCGTCCATCCAGGCCGAGGGCTATGGACAAGGAATTCATCGCCCCGTCCATCATGCGCCGGAGGAAATCCCGTGAGGTAATCACGGTGTCCATCGTCGAGAAAAACTCCCGAACCAGCGCCTCCCGCTTGCTGCGCAGAAGATCCAGACCCTTCCGGACCGACCCCACCCGGGCCTTCAGGATCAGGAGATTCATTCGTGTCGGACTGGCTTTTTGCATCATTCCCGTCCTTTGGAATCCGTCATCCTTTATAAAACCTCTGGATGAACTCCGGCTTGATCCGTGTGAGCCGCTCCTTGGGCAGGAGACCCAAAAGCTTCCAGCCCAGACCCAGCGTCTGCTCCAGACTGCGCTCCTCGCCGCCCTGATTCACGAATTCCTGCTCGAACCGCTCGGCGAATTGAAGCAGCCGTTTGTCCGACTCGGTCAGACCCTCTTCCCCGACGATGGCCGCCAACCGGCGCAGGTCCCGTCCCTGCGCGTAGAAGGCGTAGAGCTGGTCCGCCACGCCGCGGTGGTCTGCCCGCGTCTTCCCCGCGCCGATGCCCAGATTCATCAAGCGTGAGAGACTCGGCAGAACATCGATCGGGGGATAAATCCCCTTGCGATGAAGATCCCGCGACAGGACGATCTGGCCTTCCGTGATGTAGCCCGTGAGATCCGGAATCGGATGGGTGATGTCGTCATCGGGCATCGTCAAAATGGACAGCTGCGTCACCGAGCCGGAACGCCCTTTGATCCGTCCGGCCCGCTCATAGATCATCGCCAAATCCGTATACATATAACCGGGATAACCCCGACGACCCGGAATCTCTTCGCGCGCCGTGGCGATCTCGCGGAGGGCTTCGCAGTAATTCGTGATGTCCGTGAGAATCACCAGCACATGCCGGTTGTGGTCAAAGGCGAGATACTCGGCCGCCGTGAGGGCGAATCGCGGCGTCAACAGCCGTTCGATCGTCGGGTCATCGGCGAGGTTCAAAAACACGACGGTGTGCTCCGATACGCCGCTTTTCTCGAATTCGTCCAGGAAGAACGAGGCCTCGCGATAGGTGATGCCCATCGCGGCGAAAACGATGGCGAATTCGGTCGCCTCACCCACCGCCCTGGACTGCCGGAGGATCTGGGCCGCGATCTCCTTCGCCGGCAGGCCGGAACCGGAGAAGATCGGCAGTTTCTGGCCCCGAACCAGCGTGTTGAGACCGTCGATCGTCGACAACCCGGTCTGGATAAAATGCGCGGGCTTGTCGCGCGCAACGGGATTGATCGGGTCTCCGATGATCCCGACCCACCGCTCCGGAATGATCTCCGGCAGACCGTCGACGGGCTGCCCCGCCCCGTTGAAACGGCGGCCCAGAATGTCCAGCGAAAGCCCCATTCGGGCGACGTGCTCTGAAAACCGGAGCCGAGTGCCGGTGATGCTGATCCCGGCGGTGGCCTCCAGCACTTGGATCACGGCATGCTGCTCCGAAATCTCGATCACCTGCCCCCGGCGTTCCCGTCCATCCGGCAGGAGGATCGCGACCATCTCGCCGACGGAGACCCGCCGGACCCCTTGCACGAACAGCAGCGGGCCGGAGATGGAGCGAAGGGTGCCGTATTCCCGCGTCAGAAGATCCGTCACCCGGCCTCCCGCTCGCGTTCCTGATCCATTCGAGCCATCAAATCCTTGGCCCGATCGATGAATCCCGCTACAGGAATCTCTTTCATCCGCCCGAGTTCCTCCCGGATCGGAAGGCCGAAGATCTCCTCCACCGGCCGCCCCTTTTTCAGAAGGTCCTGACAGAGGCGTTCATAGTCGAAGATCACCTTAAGCATCCAGTACTGCTTTTCCATGGGGCAGGAGGCGTCCGTCTCCGAGAACGCATGCTGCCGGAGAAAATCCTCGCGAAGGATCCGGCCGAGCTCCAGCGTGATCCGCTGCGGATCCTGTAACGCGTCGATGCCGACCAGTTGAACGATCTCCTGGAGTTCCTCTTCCTGTTGCAGCAGCGCCATCATCCGTTTGCGGAGGTCGGACCAGTCGGGCGCGACCGACCGCCGGTAATAGTCCTCCAGGGAATTCATGTAAAGCGAATAACTGCGTTTCCAATCGACGGCCGGGAAATGCCGTCGGTGGGCCAGGTCGGCATCCAACGCCCACAGCGTCCCGGCCACGCGTATCGAACATTGCGTGACCGGCTCGGAGAAGTCGCCGCCGGGCGGGGAGATCGCCGAAACGATCGTCACGGAGCCTTGACGCTCCTGCGAACCCAGACAGGCCACGCGACCGCCGCGCTCGTAAAAGTTGGCGAGGCGCGTGGCCAGATAGGTGGGATAGCCCTCTTCACCCGGCATCTCTTCGAGCCGCGAAGAGATCTCCCGCAACGCCTCGGCCCATCGGGACGTGGAGTCGGCCATGAGGGCCACGCGATATCCCATATCCCGGTAGTACTCGGCGATCGTGATGCCGGTGTAGATCGAGGCCTCGCGCGCCGCCACGGGCTGATTGGAGGTGTTGATCACCAGAACCGTCCGTTCCATCAAGGGACGGCCCGAGGCCGGATCCACCAGCTCTGGAAAATCGGCCAGCACCTCGGCCATTTCATTGCCCCGCTCGCCGCAGCCGATGAACACGATGATATCGGCCTGGGCATACCTGGCCAGGGTCTGCTCGACCACCGTCTTTCCGGTCCCGAACCCGCCCGGCACGACCGCCGTGCCGCCGGCCGCCACGGGAAACAGAAAGTCGAAGATCCGCTGGCCGGTGATGAACGGCAGCGTCGGGGATAGGTGCTCACGAAACGGCCGCGGGGTCCGCACCGGCCAGTTCTGCATTAAGGCCAGCGGCGTTCCGTTATCGAGCGTGGCCACCGTATCCGTCACCCGGAACGAGCCTTCATGGATCTCGGTCACCTTTCCGGAAACGCCGGGTGGGACCAACACCCGATGCTCGATCCGAGGCGTCTCGGCAACGCGGCCGATCACGTCTCCTCCCGATACCGGATCTCCGCGTTTCACGGTCGGGACAAACGGCCACGGCTTCGTGCGCGGGAGCGCGGGAACGACGCCGCCGCGGCCGATGAAGTCCCCTTCCTCCTGCCGGATCACGTCCAGCGGCCGTTGCACACCGTCGAAGATGGAGGTGAGCAGGCCCGGGCCGAGCTCCGCCAGCAGCGGTTCTCCCGCATCGATGACCGCCTCTCCGAGCGAAAGGCCGGTCGTGTCCTCATACACCTGAATCGTGGCGAGATCGCCCTCCAGCCGGATCACCTCGCCCAGGAGGCCGGCTTCGCCCACGACCACGCGATTGTACATCCGCGCCCCGACCATTCCTCCGGCCGTCACGGTGGGGCCCGATACTCGGATGATGATTCCTTTGGAACCCATGCCTCTTATTCTCCCATACGCCGAGACCTCTGCCCGGAGCCGGGGTGCTTCTATCTTCTGATTTTGATCTGATACCCAATCGCACGGCGAATCAAGCGGGCCGCGTATTCCTCGGGACGGATCGCACCGCGCCACATCTTGACCGTCGGGATCGGCAGAAACAGCGGCGCGGTGCTGTGCTCAATCCGCCGTTCCAATTTTTCCGGAAGCCGGCGGACCATCTCTTCATCCACAATCACGAGCCGGACATCCTTCTCATTAAAAAGTTGTCCAATCCGCTCTTGGAGCTCCTCCACGGTATCAGCCTTGCGTGCTTCCACCCCGCTCAGACGGAAGCCCAACGCGGTATCCTCATCCAAGACGGCTACAATGCGGTCCATCAAACCTCCATCGTCAACAGACCCCGAAGCGCCGGTTCCGGCATATTGACCAGCCGCCCCCGGAGAATCATCCGGAGATTCATCAGCTCATGGATCTGATCCCAGAGAAAAGCCAATACCGCGCCGAGGCCCAGGGGATCGGTCCGATGAATGCGATGGGCCATTCGAAGCACGGCGCGCTCCAGTTGTCTTTCAACCTGTGCGAGTGTTCCGAGACCTTGGGGCGGTTCTCCCAGCCCCGCGAACACCGGCCCGAAACGCGTCGCCCGGGCCTGGAGGAGGGCCTCGGCCAGACCGCCGGCTTCCAGAATCCTCACGAAGACCGGATAGGGTAAACTCGTTCCGCCCGGAAGAAAGAACTTTTCCCTTTCCAGAAAAACGGATCGTTCCTCAGCCATTTTCAATGCCGTCATGAGATTGGTCTTGTCGACCAGAAAGCCCAAGAAATCCCGGAGGGACTTTTGATGGGTCGATCGCTCCGATTCGAAGATCCATCCCTCGGCGTCCAGTCGTCCGGGCTGTCGGAAATAGAATCGGTCCAGGGCCAGTTCCGAGAGATAAAGATCCCTCGGCTCACGGTAATCCCGCAGGGCCTCCATCAACGGCGCGGCGTGCGGGCTCCGCCAGGTCAGGAGGAGTTCGGCCACCGCCCGAAGCGACGGCTGTTTGGCCAGCTCCCATAGCGCGGGCTCATCGTAGGTGGCCGTTGGAATCAGTGCACGGACGATCTCTTCCGGCGACAGGAGAACCTGTTTTCCACGAAGAATCGTCTTGAGGTTATAGAGGTCCCAATACACCAACAGCATTTCCACCCATACCCGGGGTTCCTCGCCGGCCATCCGCAAAAGTTTTGTGAGGGTCGCGCTGAAATCTCGTCGGAGCCCTTCCTCGACTTTTTCCGGATCCGCTGCGGCTTCCCCTACCGCCTCAATGGCCGGGCCGTAGGGGCCGTTCAGCAGATAGGTCAGGATCGCCGGAATATCTGGAAGGGCGATCAATTCCTCATACGCCTTTCGTGTCAGCAACCGGGACCGCATCGCACCGAGACGCGCGGCCAGGTAGTTAAAATCGGACATGAGCGAGTCCTCACCCCGACCGGTTTTCTTCAAACAAAAGCCGATTGGCTTCAACCAACAGGTCCGGCCGGGCTTTTGAAAGTCTGGACCGTAAGGTGTTCCGGATCACGACGCGGCCCTCCCGGTCGGACAACTCAACCCCTCCGTACGGATCTTCCCCCGTTCCCTCCATCGGTTCAAAACGGAAAGCCCCGTTTCCGACCAACGACTTCAGCAGCGGGAGCGTTTTGGAATCGGCCCGGATGACGATCTCCCCTTGGGGCCATTCCGGTCGGGTTTCGTTCAACAGTCGCTCCAGCACAACAGGATATGGTTTCTCGGAAGACACGCCCTTGAGTCTCTGTTCCAATCGGTCGAAGACCTGCCGCATCAACTCCGCACGGGTCTGGGCCAGGAGCGTCCTCGCCTCTCGCCGTGCACGATTCAACGACCGCGTCTTCTCCCGCTCCAGATCCCGTGAGATCGAGTCCTGGAGTTCCTGTTCCAGCCGGTCGCACTGCTGCATCGCGTCCGCGATGATTCGCCGGGCCTCCTCCCGGGCCGCCGTCAACACCGCTTCTTTTTTGAGCTCGGTCCCCCGCTGAAGATCGCCAATCAGTTCTTCGTAACCCATGTCGTCTCACTTCAAGGTGAAAAGAATCAAGATCGCGATCGTAAAACCGAAGATCACGAGCGTTTCCGGGATCACCAACAGGATGATCGCGGTGCCGAACGATTCCGGCTTTTCGAGAATGGCCCCGACGGCCGCCGCCCCGATTCGGGCTTGGGCCATGCCGGTCGCCAAGGCCGTCAATCCGATGGCCAATCCCGCCCCAATCGCAATGAGTCCGATCTCCATAGTCACGCGCTCCTTTCGTGAGGTAGTTTTTTAAAGGGCTTGTACTCGCGTCCTCCGCCTTGAAAAAAGTTTTCAAAGAATTCGACATAATGCAACCGCAGCGACTGAATCGTGGGGGAGATGATCCCGAAGACCAGATTCAAGGCATGAAGGATGCTGCCGATGAGGATTCCCAGCACGACGTTTCCGACCAGTCCCCCCAGTTTGTTGGCGGCAAAGGCCAGCGCCACCGAGGCCACGCCGATGCCCATCAATCGGAGGTACGATAGAATATTCACCAGATTGTGGATCTCCATTGCAGCCGACGCGCCTCCGCGGATGATCATCAACGGGACGCTGACCATGACCAATAACAGCCCCGCCGTAATCGCGGACTTGGGAAGAAACCCGATGATCCCGGCCGCCATCAGAAGGAAACCCACGATCAGTCCCAAGCTGCTGCATTTTACCCAGATCTCTCGACGATCCCCGTGCTTGACGGCCGTGAAGATTCCCAGACCGACGCCGAGCAGGATATGGACGGCCCCGACGGCCAGGGCCAGATAAAGATTTTGCAGAAAACCTTCCATCCGGTTCATCAGAATCGGATGGAGTCCCAGCCGTTCACCCAGATCGCCGAAGAGCTCGCCATACAAGACGCCCCAGAGGATCGAAGAGACGGACGCCACGGTGAAAATAGAGGCAAAATCCCGGATGAATTCATTCCCGCGAAAACGCTTCCGAACGATCACGGCCGCGATCAATACAAGAGCGCCGTACCCGATGTCACCGATGATCATTCCGAAGAACAGTGGGAAGAAGATCGCGATGTACGGCGTCGGATCGATCGTCCCGTATTTGGGCAGCGGCAGGATCCTCGTGAACCGCTCAAACGGCCGGAGGAAGGGGGGGTTGCTCAGAAAAACCGGAATCCGCTCCTGTTCCCGTTCATCCACGGGAACCGAATCGATCACAACGCGCCCCCCCGATTGTTCGGCCAGTTGCCGTCGCAAGCCCTCGAGTCCCCGGCTCGGCACCCAACCGTAGATCACAAAAGTCATCTTCGTTTCATAGAAAGAGGCCGAGATGAGGATCTCGCTGATCTTGTTCTCAAGCCAGGCCCTGAGCTCGGCCAGCGATCCGTACCACCGTCCGGACAGCGCCGTGAGCTCCCGGTCCACCGCTTGAATCCGCCGGGGCAGGTCCCGGCGTTTCTGCAGAATGATCTTAAACGCCTCGCCCAGCGGCTTGTTCGTGATCGAAGAAGGAAGGCGCAGCTCGCCGATGTTTTCCTCCCATAGGAGCGACTTGACCTGGGCATAGCTTCCCTTTGGAAAGACCAGCAGCGCGGCCAAAACCTCGGCATCCACCTGGGCGTAGAAGATCTCGTACTGGTTCTTCGTAACACGGGCCATCGCCTGTTCCAGAAGTGGGATCACGTCCTTCTCTTTGATCCGGATGGCGATTCCGAGGTAATCCAAGTCCCGACTTTCCCGAACCTGGGAGATCAGCGGTGAGAGCACCTGAAGGATCTTCTCATAGCGTTCCAGGATCGACCGCTCGTCCGTGTAGACCTTTTTCTTTCCGACGAGCTGATCCACTCGGGCGGCCAGCGATCCGATCTTGGCGGAGGCCTCCTTCAAATAACGGTCCGTCACGCCGGACGGGGTGCCGACCCTAGCAGGCCATGACTCCTCCGCCGGCGCGGGCAGAAGGAGCAGAACCTTTTTCACCTGTTCAAGAAGGGTCTCCAGCGCTTCTTTATCATGAAGGGCGGGGGCTTCGATCGAAAACCGCCGCAGGAGGATCTCGTCGATCTTTTGAACCTCCGGCGGCCGGGATTCGATATGGACCCTGCCGAAGCCGTGGAGAAGGTCGGTGACCGTCGGAAGAAGCCCTTTGGGTCCCATGATCCGGATTTTGGTCATCTTCACAATCATGCCGACACTCGCTTCCGCGTCAGTGCGGGAGAAGGCGCTTGAGCAACTGTTCTACGACTTCGGGGATCTTGGTTTCCGCGTCTGCTTTGACCCGGCGGGCTTTCTCGTGGGCCTCTTCGACGATCCGCCGGGCTTCCTGCCGGGCCTCCTGCAGCCGTTGCGCCAACAGCGACTCGCGTCGCTGCGCGCATTCCTGCTTCTTCACCCGCAGAATCTCGTCCGCCTTGGACTGAGCCTGCTCGCGCATGGAACGGGCTTCGGCCTCGGCCTCGCGGAGAATCCGGTCGGCGTTCCGTTCCGTTTCATGAATCCTGCGCAGAATATCCTGACCGTGGAGCGCCCGATCGTCCATAGGATGCACGTATCTTACTCATTTTGGATAAAACCTGTCAATTGTTCAGCCGATCCTTGAACCGCCCGTTAACTTCTTGCGATCAGGACGGCCAGATAAATCACCCCCAAAGCCAGCACCAGATTGATCCGGGCAAGCCAAGGGACGAGTCGACGAAGGCGCAGGGTGGATGGCCGTTGTGGCGCCGGCGTCCGCTGCCGGGCCACAAGCAAAGGTCCCAGGATGAAATCGTGGAGAGCGCTCAGGATGATCATGACCGCGACCAGCGTCAGTTTGATCATGAGCAGCCGGCCGATTAACGTATCCCATTGGATCTGGAGATGGAGGACGTTCAGGAGACCGGTAAACAGCAATACCAGAATGGCGATCCAGCCCACCGCCTTGGTTGCGGTTGCCACCATCTGGAGCAGTTCCCAGCGCGTGTCTTGGGGGAATTTTCGGAGTGCGGGAGCCAGGATCAGGCTGATAAAGAACATTCCGCCGATCCAGGTGATCGCCGCAAGAACATGAAGCCAGATCACGATGCCCCAGGCCAGAAATTCTCCGATGGGCTATCCTCCGATGCCGGACATGGCGATCTGGTACACCGGCTCGGGATCTTCCGCAAAGTGATTTCCGGCCGGTTTCCGGTAGGCCGTTTCGAGAATGAGATCGGAAAGCTCGGCGTCGCTCCAGCCCTGCCGGAGCGGGCCCTTCAGATCCACCCCGTCCTCATGGGCCAGGCAGAGTTGCAGACGGCCGCGGGCCGACAGTCTCAAGCGGTTGCAGGTGGAACAGAACCGCTCGCTTACCGGACTGACGATCCCGATTTGGGCCGTCGTCCCGGCCATCTGGAACTCTTGGGCCGTGGAGCCGTTTTGGAAAGGCAGTGGAACTAATGAATAGCGTCGCTCGATGATCTGGCGAATTTCCGCGGCCGAAACGAACCGATCGCGGTTTTCGATTCCAACGGACCCCAGCGGCATCACCTCCAGGAAGCGATGTGTTACCCCCTTGGAGACCGCGAACTCGACCAGATCCGACAGCTCGTCGTCATTGATCCCGCGCAGAACCACGGTGTTGAGCTTCACCGGCGTCAGCCCGACCTGAAGGGCCCGGTCGATTCCGGCCAAAACCTCCGATAATCGGCCGCCGCGTGTGATCCGATGAAATTTGTCCGGGTCCAGGGAATCGAGGCTGATATTGATCCGGTTCAGGCCGGCGGCCTTCAGTTCCCAGGCCAAGGGGGCCAGGCGCGAGGCGTTGGTCGTCAGGGACAGATCCGTCCGTCCCTCGATTTCGGCGTCGATCTTGGAAAGCATCCCGATCAGTATGGGGAGGTCGCGTCGCACCAGCGGCTCCCCGCCTGTGATACGGACCTGTGTGATTCCCAGACGGCATAGAATTCGGACGAGACGATGGATCTCCTCGAACGTGAGGACCTCCGGGCGGTCTTCATGCGGTTCGCCCGCTTCCGGCATGCAATAGAGGCAGCGCATGTCGCAACGGTCCGTCACGGACAGTCTCAAATAAGACAGGGAGCGGGAAAACCGGTCCACCAGACGGCTCATGTCGACTTCTTTCCTTTGGAATCGTCCTGGGATGGTTTGTCTTTTTCGGGGAGGGAAGGCGGTTCGGGTTCGGACATGGATTTGCGGAATCCGCGAATGGCCCTGCCCAGGCCTTCTCCAATTTCCGGCAGCTTCCCCGCGCCGAAAATCAACAGAACGATCACCAAGATGATAAGCAACTCCGGCATGCCGATTCCAAACATGCGTTCACCTCCAACGCTTTATGCTCCGCTTTCTTCACCGAGAATATAATTCACCATATGAAGAAAGCGTTCGTTCATTTTTTGAAGGGCCGTGCTCAGGGTGAGCGCGATCACCTTCATGATCTTCTGCGCGATCACGGGATCGCTCTTTTCGAACCGGTCGTACTGGTCTTTGGTCAGTACATACACCTTGACGTCGTGCGTGGCTCGCGCAAGCGCGGAATGGTTTCGTCCGGACAGGAATGAGAGCTCGCCGAAGAGACGGCCTTTTTTGAAGATCGCGAGGGTCTCCTTATACCAGCCTTTCATGGTCTTCACCACTTCCACTTCGCCCTCGACCAGCAGGTATAATGCCTTGCCGACCTCTCCTTCATTGAAGATGATCGCCCCCTTCTTAAAGGACTTCTCCTCCATGACCTGGACCAGTTTCTTTAATTCGTCCTCTGAAAGTTCCTGGAAAAACGGGACCGTCTTCAGGTCCGCGACCGTGATCATCCGGGCCTCCGATCTGCTCGTATCATAGGGAAATAATTATACGCCCAAGACCAAAGCCCTTCAAGGGAAAAAATGTCGCTGCTTTCACCCATTAATGCAACGCGCTTGACGTTCGCGGAGATAATGAACGTTCGCGGAGGCAATCTCCGCTCTGTAACTGACCATTTTCCCACCGCTACAACTTTCGCAGAGACAAGCTCTGCTCTGTACCGTCATGGTGGAACGGCCCACCCCGAAAATCCCCGACATCTACAGCGCGGAGCTCGCCTCCGCAATGGGGTCATTCTCCGCGATGGAACCATTCCCCTTCGGGACGAGACCATTAACCCAGATATCGGCGAATTGATTCATCATCTATATACAGGTACGGCGACCTGGCATATTTCGCGTTCAGGCCATGCTTCAGGTGATTGTTGCTCAAATAGGCCACCGTATTCCGAAACCTTTTTTCGTCATTAACAATGCGGAAATTAAACCGGGGCTGCCAGAATTTCTCCAGGACATTTGCATGTAGACGAAGGTTCCTGGCGGCCGATGACTTAATTTGCTGCATGATTTTGGAGATATTGGCTTCTTCTGATGGTTTTATCAACAGATGAACATGATCCAGCAGCGTGGCATATCCGAACAGATCACAATGAAGGGCGGCGGTTCGATCCAGTATCACGGCTTGCAGCAACGTAGCGTGATGATCATCTTCAAAAAACGGCAAGCGACTTCTCACTGCCGTCGTCACAAAATATGGGAATTCCGTTTGATAGATGCGTCGCTGGGTCATGACGTTGTCTTTTACAATTTTCGCGGAGGTAAACTCCGCTCTGTAACGGGGATAAAACAAATCCCCACAGCGCGGAGTTTATCTCCGCGATGAAATGTCCTTACCCGGAGATCATTGGACAACCGATGAAATATAAAGCGGCCCGCCAAGCCCCACGCCATTTGGCCTTTCACCCACCCCCGCGCCAATCAAGTCTCGCCAGGATGATTTTATATTTCCAGACCCCCTTTCCCTATATCTACAACATCCGAGGAGATATGCCCGTTCCTATTCAAAGAGCCGTTTATATTTTGGTCCTACCACTCTCCATGATTTTGAATTGCCTTGTTGAAAAACCCTATATGAAACATTTTCGCTATAAGGGACAAAGAAAAAATCAGTATAATTTAAAGAGAAGGCGACCGTGGCCTCCATGACATTAATTCCCTCTAGATGGATGGCCTTATCAAGATCAAAAGTGATGGGTTGGTTAGGAAGAATTTCTATGTTCTCAATCGGAGAAAAGCCAGCTATCTGGACATCCTTAAAAACATTATGGTTGGCACCAACCATATCAACTCGAATCTTCATCTGAAAATTTCTGGCATTCATATGGCCGACATTGGTGATAGTGAACATGGATTGGAATGGATTTGTCTCGGCTTCTTTAACATCAAGGAATGTAACGCGAGGTCTATTAAATGTGAACTGGAATATAAGACCAATAACTGCGACGACGATTGGTAGAGAGATAACACCTGACCAGCTTCTACGTTTACTCGATATATCTGACCCTCTGGGTGTTTCTTTAAATGGTTTTTTAGATATCTTGGATTTTTTACTCAAAACTGTACTCCACGCTAACTGTACAAGCTCAGGGCAGGGTACTTGCCACTATAAAAACACCCGCATCATAGCAATTCCGAGGGGGTAAATCAACGCGGGATACAGGAACGTTACAAGGAAGTTTGACAAGAAAGGAGGTGTTCGCGGAGACGAACATTATTCGCGGAGATAAGCAATGTTCGCGGAGACAAGCTCCGCTCTGTATGGGAATGGTGAAGCGCCCGCAGGGAAAATCCATCCGCACAGCGCGGAGTTTACCTCCGCGATGAAGTTTACGGGCCGAATGGAGAAGACCGATCCAGGAACGGCCTGAAGGAGGGCGGGAGATAGCGCCGTTATCTGACCCTTAAACCCTCCTCCAGACGTGCTCCTGGAAAGAGTTGAGAGCGGTCTTCCATCCATGATGAAGAGTTCTTTAGGACAACAAAATAACGCAGCTTTGGATGGATGTCCATTCCGCAAAAGATCTATTTTGGAGAGAAAATCGGGCTATGCCGGCCTAACCCAGGAGGGTTAGGAGAAGATGGCGAGCGGGCGCTCACCGTCTTGATTACTTCATCAAACCCGCCCATCGTGAAAAAACCGCCCTCCCGACCTCGCGAAGCCGGGAGAGGTGCGCTCCGGCCTGCTGGACGATCTGGAGCCCGTCCAGACCTGTCGTCTGGAGTTCATCCCGAAACGTTTCCACCATGTCCCGGATAATGGCTTCGGTCACTTCCATATGAAACAGAATTCCGTAAGCCGAGCGACCGTAGCGGAAGGCCTGGTGCCTCGTCCGATCGGACGAGGCCAGGGAGACGGCACCCGAAGGAAGATCGAAAACATCCCCGTGCCAGTGATAGGCTGTGAACGCGGGTTCGATCCCGCTCCACAATGGATCATCCTTCGCCGCTCTCGTGAGGCTCACCCGGCGCCACCCGATCTCCTTGTCCTTTGCCTGGGTCACCCTGGCCCCGAGCGCCGCGGCCAGCAGCTGACTTCCAAGACAGATGCCCAACACCGGCATATTTTTCCGCAGCGCCTCTTCAATGAGACGGATTTCTTGCCGTAAAAAAGGGTAGTGATCCTGTTCATAAACCCCCATCGGCCCGCCCATTAGTATCAAACCGGCGGCGTCTCCCATTTCTATAGGGACCGGCTGCCCCTCAAAGATCCGGACATACTCGAACGGAACGGATCCGGCATTCAGCGCATCCGAAATCGTCCCCAGCGTCTCGCAAACCATGTGCTGCATCACCCAGACTTTTGACATGGCCCCCTCATGAAGCGGGAAAAACCGCCCGCAGGATACCGTTGAAGACAGACCAGAATGCCGATCCTCTTGAAGATGGATCTTTCATGCTGCCGGAAATAATTCCCGATCGGCGAACGGTTGGCAAAATGAATCCCCCTCCCCGATGCGTTGGAGGATGTCCATCGGAAAAAAGAGGGAGGGATCGAGTCAATCCGAACGAGGCAAAGAGAAAGGCGGGCGGGCCAACCAGCGGCACAACTCCTCCATCGGAAGCGGACGGCTGATATGGTATCCCTGGGCCGAATCGCAGCCCAAGGCCATCAGTCTCTCCAGAGCGGCCGCATCCTCCACGCCTTCGGCCACCACTTGCTTCCCCAGGTTGTGGCCCAGTTCGACGGCCGAGCGGACGATCGAGGCGTCGCCCTCGTTCGTCGCCATATCCTTAACGAAGGACCGGTCGATCTTGATCGAACCGACCTGCAGCTTCTGAAGATACCCCAGTGACGAATAGCCCACCCCAAAATCGTCGATCGCAAAACGGACGCCCATCCGGCTCAGCGTCTCAATCATGCTCATCGCCTTTTCGGCATCGGCCATGATGGCGCTTTCGGTAATCTCCAATTCCAGGCATTTCGGTTCCAGACCGAAGGTCTCAATGGCTGAGCGGATTCTCCCTTCGAGATTGGAATCCTGAAGATTCCGCACGGAAAGGTTCACGGCCACGCAGACCATCCGTCCGGCCTGATGCCACTCCTTGCACTGCCGCAGAGCCTCATGAATGACGAACTCCGTGAGCGGATGAATCAAGCCGGTCTGCTCCGCCGGCGCAATGAACTGGTCCGGGGAGACCATTCCGACGGTCGGATGATTCCATCGGACCAGAGCCTCCACGTCGATCACCCGGCCGGTCCGGAGGTCAATCTTCGGCTGATACACAAGGAACAGCTGTCCTCTCTCAATCGCCCGGCGCAGTTCCCCCATCAGGGCCAGCCGACGGGGGCTATGGGAGTCAAGCTCCGGGGCATAGACGGTATAACCGATTCCCTTTTTCTTCGCGGTATACATTGCCACGTCCGCCCGTTGAATAAGCGATTCCGGGTTCTCACCGTGATCGGGGGCCAGCGCAATCCCGATGCTGATCTCGACCGCCACCGGCAGGGCTTCAATCTCAAATGGCTCCTCAAGCGCCTTCTGTATCTTGTTCGCCACCACGGCCGTGTCCCGAACCGTCCTTAAGGGAAGAATCATCCCGAACTCATCCCCGCCGAGCCGGGCCACCATGTCGGTCGGCCGCAGCACCTCTTGAAGGCGCCGGGCCACCTGCTGAAGCAGGAAATCGCCTCGATGATGACCCAGTGTGTCGTTGATCTCCTTGAACCGGTCGAGATCGAGGAGAAGCACGGCGAGAACCGCCCAGTCCTTCAAACGCCGAAGGAGGGCCTCCCGTATGCGATCCGAAAACAGCGTCCGATTGGGGAGGCCGGTCAATTCATCATAATAAGCCAGCCGCCGTATGGTTTCTTCGGCCTTGCGGTTTTCGGTCACATCCCGAACGATGGCGGTATAGATCATCTCGCCGTCCCGTTTCCATTTCGAGATCGAGGCGACGGCCGGAAATTCTGTTCCGTCTTTCCGCCGCCCGATGATCTCACAATCCCGCTCGCCCATGAGACGGGAGGAGACCGTCCCTGCGCCGAATTTCTGAACGTGGCCGCGATGCAACTCGGCCAGGCGGGTCGGCATGAGCATATCGAGAGGCCGGCCGATGACTTCTTCGGCTGGGTAACCGAAAATCTGCTCCGCCCCTTTGTTGAAGAGAATAACTCTCTGGTTTTCATCCGCCGAGATGATGGCGTCGGCCGCGATCGAGAGGATTCCGGAGAGACGGGTCTGACTGTCGCGGAGGTGGAACTCCAATTCCTTGGTCTCGGTAATGTCCTGGGCGATCCCGACGATCTGAGTCGCCTCGCCCGAGGCGCCACGAACCGGAAAGGCACGGTCGTGAATCCACCGGATCGTCCCGTCCGGCCGGACGATCCGGTATTCCTCGTCGTATTCTCCGGAGATCTGTTTTGTCACTGCGGCCTGGAGAACGCGCTCCCGATCCTCGGGATGAATCGCATCGAGCCAAGACCGTGGGGCGGCATAAAGACTCTCGGCGGAGCGGCCCCAGATTATTTCATAGCCGGGACTGATATAGAGGATTCGGTTTTTGGCGTGATCCGAGACCCAGATCACTTCGGGGATATGCTCCACGATCTGGCGGTACAGCTCGCGGTCTTCCGGGAGGATGGCCATGCTTACCCTCTGGCACAAAATCCCGATGATGGAAAAACGATCGCCGCGCAGGCGGCTCAGTTCATCCGGTGACGCACCGCAAATTTGATCAGATCCGTCATATTGCGCAGTTTCAGCTTCCGCATGAGACTGGCGCGGTGATGCTCCACCGTTTTGATGCTGACCTTCAAGAGATCGGCGATCTCCCGGTTCTTACAGCCGTCCACGATCTGCTTCAGAATCTCGAATTCCCGCGGCGTGAGATCATAGGCTTCGGCCATTCGTTTAAACCCCCTCGACTGTCGCGGGGAGCGAACGATCCGGGTATATTTCTCATCAAAATAAGAAGAGGCGAGGGCCGAAAAACAGGCATGGCACATATAGTCCATCGCCACCATCGCTTCGACCAGCTCATCTTTCTTCGGATAGGCCTTCTGGAGGTAAAGATGGCAGGCATCCTCGATGAGATGGAAAGCCAGAACAAGCCGATCAAAGTCCACTCCCTTTCGACAAAGCTGCCGGGCCGTCTCGTTGAACCGGTCGAAGGACACCCCCTCCCGTTCATCCGACAACGTCTCGAACCAGTCCAGACCCAACTGTTCCATGCACCGAAGCGCAGGCCGGCTTAAACCCCGGTCAACCGCTTGATAGGCCTTCATCCAATTGCGGAGGATTTCCTGAATCGAAGGGTTCAGGAACCGAACTGTCTTCGCAAGAACCTCGCGATGCTTCGGATCTTGTCGGAGCAAAAAATGAACCATCCGCGTTAAGCTACCAGATGATTCGAAGGTTGTAAATAGGTGTCTACCCTAATGTTACAATCCCCAGCCCCGTCACCTCTTTTCCCGTGGCAATGGTCTTCCTCACGTGATACAAAAAACCGGGAACACGCCGCCGGTTTTCCGATGGACCGATGGGCCTCGGAAGAGAGTCTTCCAACCATCGTCACCAAGGTGTGTTCCCGGGCTGCAATAGGACAATCTCCCCCTTCAAAGAGATTGTCCCCTGTAGTTTTGGGTTAGAATTTATAATTCACCCTGAGGGTTGGAACACCCACAACGTTGGACGATGCGGTGTCCGTGAGTCCCAGTGGTCCCAGCGACGGACTCCCCGTGACTTTTATTGAGGTGCCTAAAAGTGCGACAACCGCGTCGATCGTCCAGTTGCCGGCCACGGCCCTTGCACCTAAAGCAGGGGCAAATGCCGTGATGGTAAACTTCTGTGACCCGGCCACGGCTTTGTCATCGCCGACGCTCATCTTGGAATAGAGAAGCTCTGCGCCAACCAGAAGGGTGGATCTGATTGGATAGAGGGCTGCGGCAGCGGCCTCGATCGTAGACACACCGCCCAGGGAAGAACCCGCGCTTTTTGCCGAA
>JACQBZ010000091.1 GCA_016194285.1 Nitrospirota bacterium
ATGGGCCTGATGGGAACCGTGCGCTCTCTCGTGCGCAAATATTTCCATGTCTATATTCTCTTTCCGGACTACACACCGGAAGCCTACACACCCACGCTCGCTCACACGAGCGTTCTGGTCACGGCCATGACGCTGGCCTTTTTTGCCGTGGTCAGTTTTGCGATCTGGTTAAGCCTGGGGGTGGGCAAGGCAAAGGCGAAGGCGTCTTAGGTTAAGGAGAAACCATGACGGGTCGGAAAAGTTTCTTTGACATCATCAAATGGAAGCTGATCGGTTCGGCGATCCTCGGGGTCGTGCTTTGGTTTGCGAGCGGCGCCTTGGAGTTTCCGACCGTCTTCCGGATCATGTTCGTCCTGTACGCGGTCCTCGGTTTTTTGGTCTTCGTCCTTCTCGATCTTCCGCCGATGCCGGAGCTTTCGGGAGGAAAGGCGATCGGGGGGCTTCTCATTTTCTACCTCCTCTGTTCGGCCGTTTATACCGGCGCCGGCGTTTATCTGCCGCAGTTTGATCCGGAATGGGAAAAGGGGAAGATCCAGAAAATCATCGAGGCCAAAAAACGGGCCCATCCGAGCATAACGCCTCAGGAGCTCAATCAACAAACCCAGGCGCTTACGGCCAAGACGGACGAGCTGATGGAGCGATTGGCTAAGCTGGAAGAGACGATGACCGGGAAGAGCAGCGCGGGCGAGGGCCCTTCGGCCGAAGAGTTGGCAAAGAAGAAGGCGGCGATGGCCGCCGGTGGGATTCCTTCCGATCCGATCGCTTACGGAAAAGAGGTTTACGAGCTTTATGAATGTTACAACTGCCACAAGATCGGCGGAAAAGGGAGCGTGAAAAAACGCGGCCCGATGCTGGACAACATCGGAAATCTGGCGACGGTCGAGCAGATCAAAAAGAAGGTTTACGATCCGAAGTTCTTGATGGCGGACGGTTTTGAGAAGGAATACAACAAGGGGCTTATGCCGAAAAACTACACGGAGCTGATCTCCGATGGCGAGTTGGAGGCGCTGGCCGCGTATCTGGCGAGTCTGAAAAACACGAGCGTGAATACTCCCAAACCCGTATTGAAGCAGTAGTCCGAGGGGGTTGTGCAACGATGATGTTAAAAATAAAATCGAGGGTCCGGTGCAGCGATCGCGAGGTCGGCGAGGTGTCGCGGGTCATCGTGGACCCGATCGAAAAGTCGATCAGCCATATCGTGGTGCTGTCGGACGGGACGGAACGGGTCGTTCCCCTCGACGGGCTTGCGGTCGTGACGGAGGGGCTGGTCCAATTGGGCTATCCGTCCTCCAAGATGGGACAGTATCCTTTTCTCGAGCGCGGGAATTACCAGCAAGTGAAGGAGGTCGAGATCGCCGGGCTGGAACGCCGTCTTGAGGTCTTTCCCGGCGAGGCGCTCGTCCCGGTTCCGACGCTCGAGAGGGACATCACCCGTCGGACCTTTTTTACCAATTTCACGAACGCCATCGGCGTTGTTCTTGCGCTGCCTTTGGTTTATCCGGTCCTCCGTTATCTGACCTTTCCGATGTATCAGGACTTTAATAATAACTGGATTAAAATCGGCAGCGCCCAGAATGTCATCGAGATCGACAAGCCGAGGCAGATCAAGTTTCAAAAGACGGTGAAGGAAGGCTACCTGGAACGGGAGTTCCAGAAATCGCACTGGGTGGTGAAGATATCGGACACGCTGCGCGAGGAGATTTACCACGGGAAGCCGATCGAATACAAGGATGCCAGCGGAAAAGTCTACTGGATCAACAAGCCGGATCCGGACGTGGTCGTTTATTCCGGCAAATGTCCCCATCTCGGCTGCGCCTACAAATGGAAGGAGAACCACAAGCGTTTCGGCCGGGTGTTCTGGTGCCCGTGCCATTTGAGCATCTATGATCCGGGCGGAAAGGTGCTGGACGGCCCGGCCCCCCGGCGACTGGATGTGCTGCCGATGCGGCTCACCGGCGCGGGAGAGATCGAGATCATCGATGCCGAATTCAAGGCCGGTAAAGACCACCCGATCCGGATCATTTAGGATAAAAATCTCGTGTCATTGATTCATATCATCTACAACTGGATTGACGAGCGGATCGATCTGAAGACGCTCCAGGCCAAGCTGCTGTATGAGCCGATGCCCGGCGGCTCGCGGTACGCCTACGCTTTCGGCTCGGCGCTGCTTTTCATCTTCATCATGCAGGCCACCACCGGGATCCTGCTGATGTTTTATTACGCCCCGACGGCCGACCACGCCTGGCAGAGCACCCAGTACATTTTGAAAGAGCTGGATTACGGCTGGTTTCTTTTGAGCTTCCATTTCTGGGGCTCCTCCGTCATGGTCGTGATGGTGGTCTGTCACATGCTTCAGGTCTTTATCTGGGGGGCCTATAAGAACCCGCGCGAGATGGTCTGGCTGGCCGGCACCATCCTGTTCCTGATCGTGATGGCGTTCGGTTTCACGGGGTACCTTCTGCCGTGGGACCAGCGGGCCTTCTGGGCCACGACCGTCGGCGTCGAGATCATGGACAAAGCACCGATCGTCGGCGACTTCATGGCCCGATTCCTTCGGGGCGGACCCACGGCAGGCGCGCAGACCTTGAGCCGCTTCTTCGTGATTCATGTGATGTTGCTTCCGGCGGCCCTCATCGCCGTGTTCTCGCTGCACCTGTTTTTCTTCCGGAAGGCCGGACCGGCCGGTCCGTTCAAAGCGACCCGGCAGCAGCTCGAAACGAAAATGGAGTTTTTCTTTCCACGGCAGGTGTTCAAGGACATCGTGGTCATGGCGTGCGTCTTTGTGATCATTGCGGGCCTTGCCACTCTCTGGCCGGTCGAGCTGCTGGACGAGGCCTCACCCGAGCCGACCGATTACAATCCGGAGCCGGAATGGTACTTCCTATTTCTGTTCCAGCTGCTCCGGCTGAAGATGTTTTCGGGCGAGTTTGGAGAGTTTCTTGGAGCGATCGCGCTTCCGGGGCTTTTTGTCCTGCTCCTGATGGCCCTGCCCTTTATCAATCGGAACCCGGAACGCCACCCGCTTAAACGGCCTTTTGCGATGAGCGCGGTGGTCTTCCTGTTGGTGGGGATTGCCGTCCTGACCTGGATGGCCATTGCCAGCCGGTCGCAGTGACGGAACGAATGTGACGATGCGTACGCCGCAGGATCAGGGACTTTTTTTGCGAGTTCAATTCGGGCCGTGGGAGAGGACTCGGTCGAACTTACATGCAATGCCGGTTCGTCTCGTGAGATCAATCACCAAGAGGCAACCGTGACTGCCACGAGTTGGTTGAAAGCACTGTGTCTTGCTCTCTTAGTCGTCATCGTGATCGACATCGGATTCATTGTTCGCGCGGACTCGTTATCGGCAGAGATGTGTTTCAAACTGGCAGCCATGACGGCTGTGGCCGGCCTGGTTCCTGTCGGCTTCGCTATATACCTCATGCGCGCTCGGAATGATCGTTAAAGATGGGACATGCTTGTGTCGTGCACACAACATCCATAATCAACAGAAAGGCTGTGATATGACCGACCTTGGCGCAATAGCGATCGGCATGGGACTGGCCGCGCTCGGTTTTTTCGGGGCGGCACTGGGTATCGGATGGATCTTTTCGACGATGATTGCGACGATAGGCCGACAACCGGAAGCAGAAGGCCGGGTCGTCAAGTACATGTGGCTTGGATTCGCCCTGGTGGAGGCCATAGCGCTTTATGGGCTGGTCATTGCGTTCATCATCATGGGGTTGCGTCCTGGTTGAGGGTCTCTCCAACGGCATCCGAAAAAGCGGCTGTTGGGAGGAATCGTTTTTCTGACCTGGCTGGCGATCGCCAGCCGGACGGAATAATGGACGGAATGAACGATGCGTGAACCACAGGATAAAGGGCTTTTTTTTACGGTCTTCTTTGCAATGGCCTTGACGGCCATCCTGATCGTCTGGATGATCCTTCCTCCGCAGAAACATCACGGCGAAGGAGAAGAGGAAGGGGAGGGGACGCATTCCAAGAAAGTCCTCAGTCGCGAGGGGCGCGTGGCCCAGGCCGAAGCGGTCCTCGTCAAGGCCGAGGAGATCCTAACGCACCTGGAGAAGGCGAAGGACGAGAAGGCGCGGAAGAATTCTGGTAAAAAGGCAAGTGCCAATAAAAAGTGAGGCGGTTATGATGTCTCGGCGTTGGGAATCGGGTCTGCTTTTCATCTTAGGTTTGGTCGGTGCCTTCTTCATGCTTGATTCCGGGGTGCTCGCGCTGACCCAGCCGGCGGCGGGAAGCCCAGTCGAATACCGTGACGTCCCGCTGATCGGCAGTCGGAATCTTATCTGGCTCAGTGCACAGGTCCATCTTATCTGGGGTGGGTTTGTGTTAGGGGTGCCGGTTTTTGCCTGGATCTGCGAAATCATCGGCGTCACGTCGAAGGATGAGAAGTACATCAAGCTGTCCAGGGAATTTACGAACCTGCTCACGGCCGCTTTTGAAATGACCGCCATGTTGGGGGCCATCTTTCTTTTCCTCCTCATGGTCCTCTATCCCAAGGTGGTAAATTTCATAGCGGCTATCTTTTGGCCCACCTTTTATGTCTATGTGGGGCTGTTCGCCGTGACGACGACGACCCTCTACCTGTACTGGTCTGGCTTTGAAACCATGAAGAGGCACAAGGGTCTCCATCTGTTTTTGGGCTTCCTGCTGAATCTCTTTGCGGTCGCCATCATGGTCGTTCCCAATGCCTGGGCTACATTCCAGGCCAGCCCGGTGGTTCTTGCAGAGGGCATGAGTGCTTGGGAGAAGGCTTGGACTGCGATGAGCAACCCGACCTGGATACCGGTGAACGTCCACCGGTTTATCGCCAACATCGTCTTGGGCGGATTTATCTGCGGGGCTTATGCCGGGATACGGTATCTGGGGGCCAAGACCCAGGAGGAGCGCGAGCATTACGACTGGATGGGTTACATCGGTAATTTTGTCGGGATATTTGGTCTTCTGCCGCTTCCCTTTGCCGGGTACTGGCTGATGCGGGAGATCTACATGTATAACCAGCAGATGGGAATCACCCTCATGGGAGGGTTCCTGTCTTGGCTCTTTATCCTTCAGGCGGTTCTGATCGGGGCACTTTTCTTGGGAGCAAACTATTACTTCTGGCTGGGTCTGGCCTACCGAACGGAGGGGGGCGTGCGGTACAGGAAGGCCATCCTTGGGATACTCGTGGTGCTTCTAACCTGTTTTGGGATATGGCTGACGCCCCACAGCTTGGTGGCCACCATTCAGGAGGCCCGTGCGATGGGCGGAGCCCATCATCCCATCCTAGGCGTCTTTGGGGTGATGTCGGCCAAGATGACCGTAGTGAACATTATGATCCTGTTTACTTTTATCAGCTTTATCATGTATTGGCGTGCGGGGAAGCAGGAGACGGTGGCATGGGCGAAGGCGGCCAAGGCGTTTATCGTCTTCCTTTTTGTGGTGGCCATCCTGGGCGTGATCACACTGGGGGTCTGGGGCTACTTTGTTCCGGCCATTGTCAGGATCAATAAGTTTTCCGTATGGCAGGTTCTGTTGGTGTTATTTGTCCTGGTCACGATCACTCCGCTGGTAGGGGCGATGCTCAGGAGCGCCAAATTAACATCCAGAATGACCTGGGGTAAGATGCCGGTGAGGGCCCAGTATGCCCTGGTCGTCAATGCCGTTACGGTCGTGTTGACCATGACGCTGATGGGATACGCCCGCTCAGCCTCTCGTGGCCCCTGGCATGTCTATGGAGTCTTGGAGGACACTTCCCCCTATGCTTATTCCCCCGCCCTGGGCCATGCCGGCGCTTTTATGTCGCTGTCCACCTTTCTGGTCTGCGGGCTGGCGGTCTTTCTCTTTTGGGCTATGCACAGGACTGTACGTTACCCTGCCTTCAGCACACAGTACTTCTTTATAGCGCCATTTGTCTTGTGGGTTTTCTCCCTTCCCGAAAAGGCGCTGGATCGGCTCCAAACGATAAGTCGGCGTGAGAAAGCCGTTTTGGCTGAGTCCCTTCCCGTCCGGCAGGTTTCGGAACAGCCCAATCGTTTTCCAAAGGCCGTGGCGATCGCCTGTGGGTTCCTAATCGTTTTCACCTATATTTCCTACTCGGTCCCGCAGAAGGTCTCTCTTCCACCCAAGAAGCAAGAGTTCGACCCATCGCAGATCAAGACCCAGGCCGAGATAGTTAAGGCAGGGCAGATGATTTTCTTTGGCAAGGGTCAATGCGCTCTCTGCCATACCCTTGAAGCGAGTGAGTCGGCACGCGCGCCTAATCTACAGGGGGTGGGAGCCAAGCTCACGAGGGAATTCATCTACGAGTCCCTTACCCAGCCACAGGCCTTTATTTATATGGACTACAGTGCAAGCCCTCCAAGGCCCTTTCCGGCTAAGATGCCGGTCATCAACAAACCCCCTGTCGGTCTTTCTGAACCCGAGTTATTGGCTGTCATAGCGTTTCTTCAGAGCTTGGGAGGTGACGTCACGGTACAGCCCGAAGAAGTGAAGGCCTTTATGCCGGCAACCGCTGAGAGGGGCATCCTCCATGGAAATTGAATCCATCAAACCCTTCTTAGCCGTGGCCGTTTCATTAGTTGGGGCTGCGCTCATCGTGGTCACCAGCAGGTCGCCCAATGTCCGCGAGGGGTGTTCATTGGGTGCGGCGATCCTGAAGTTTCTGATTGTTCTCACTATGATTCCCGCAGTGCTTGCCGGAAATACGCTTCACTATACCCTCTTTTCTCTTACTCCTGATGTTTCCGTTGCGTTTCGGGTGGATGCCATGGGGCTTTTATTTGGTATCACGGCCTCTTTTTTGTGGATCCCGACCACCTTTTACTCTATCGGCTACATGCGTTCCCTCAAGGAGCATGCGCAGACCCGTTACTATCTCTGTTTTGCGACCACCCTGTCGGCCACCATGGGGGTGGCTTTTTCGGCCAATTTGCTGACTCTTTACCTATTTTACGAGCTTGTTACCTTCTCTACTTATCCTTTGGTGATACATAAAGAGACCGAAGAAGCGTTTGCCAAGGGGAACAAGTATCTCTTTTATCTCCTTGGGCTGGCGAAACTCTTTTTGCTCGCGGGCTTTTTGAGCTACGCGATTTCCGGCACTTTGGATTTTAAACCAAACGGCATCTTCCCCTCTAACGCAGACCACGCCCTGCTCACCTTCACCTTTTTTCTCTTTGTGATCGGTATTGGTGCGAAGGCGGCGATCATACCGTTTCATCCCTGGCTGCCTGCTGCCATGATCGCTCCTACCCCGGTGAGCGCCTTATTACATGCAGTCGCGGTTGTAAAGGTGGGTGTCTTCTGCATATTGCGCGTGTCCTTAGACACGTTTGGGCTGGAGACGTTGAAAAATCTCAATTTGGGATTGCCGGTGATCTTCCTGGTATCCTTTACGATCGTCGCAGCTTCTGTCATGGCCCTGACGAGGGATAACCTCAAGGCCAGGCTTGCCTATTCTACGATAAGCCAACTTTCTTATATCATCCTTGGGATGGCATTGTTGACGCCGGGTGGTGTCATGGGTGGTTTACTGCACATCGCCAATCACGCCTTTGCAAAGATTACGCTGTTCTTTTGTGTGGGCGCGATCGCCGTTGCCTCGAAGAAGACCAAGGTGAGTGAACTGAATGGCATTGGAAAACAGATGCCGTTCACAATGGCCGCCTTCACCTTAGGCGCCCTTTCCCTGATAGCCTTTCCACCCTTTGGAGGTTTCATCAGCAAGTGGTTTTTGATCTCCGGCTCCATAGAAGCAGGGCAGTACCCCGTGATTGCTGTCCTCGTCACAAGCTCAATCCTGAACGCGACGTATTTTCTGCCAATCGTGTATGCAGCATTTTTCAGGGATTTGCCGCCGGGCGAGAAAGCTGAAAGACGAGAGGCTCCGGTCCTTATGGTCGCGCCATTGCTGCTTACAGCCGTAGGAACACTGGTCTTATTCTTTGCGCCATCGGTCTTTCTTGACCTGGCAAGGATGGTGATGGGAGAAGTGAGATGAGCAAAGAGAAAGAAGGGAGAGCAGATCTCACGCATGAGTCTGAACCTGGATATAAAACAATTTTTTATGTCGTTTTTTTAATAGCGGCCTTATACCTCATTGTCATCATGGCGGCTACCGTATAAATTCCTAAAGAGAATGGAGTTTCAATGAAAGAAGAGCATGTTTTTGATAAACCACAGAATGTGAAAAGACTCTTGATGGGTTTTTATCTATTCCTTCTGTTGCTCATTGTTGTGGATCTTTTTTTCCCTAAACATCCTTTCTTCCCATGGGAAGGATATCCCTCTTTTTATGGGGCGTACGGATTTGTCGCCTACGTCAGTATCGTTTTTGGTTCAAATTATATTCTGCGCAAGTTGTTTCAGAGAAAAGAGGATTATTATGATTAACAGCCTTCCCGCAGCGGCCATATTGATCATCGGGGCATTTCTCATCCCCTTTCTTAAGGGGAGGCTCAAGTCCGCCTATCTGTTGCTTCTACCTGTCATGGCCCTTATCAACGTTGTGAGCATTCCTGACGGCATCCACTGGACTGTCGGTTTCTTGAATTACGATCTCATCTTCGGTAGAGTTGACCGGCTTAGTAGGCTCTTTGGATACATGTTCACGATCGTATCCTTTATAGGAACCCTTTATGCCCTTCATCTAAAAAAAGAGGATGGACAGCATGTGGCAGCCTTCGTTGCCGCTGGAAGCGCTTTAGGCGCTGCCTTTGCAGGAGATCTTCTGTCTTTCTTCGTTTTCCTGGAGATGACGACGATCGCTTCAACATACCTGATCTGGGCGAGAAGGACAGAGGCATCGTATGGAGCAGGATTGAGATATCTATTGGTTCATCTCTTTGGAGGCCTTTGTCTTCTCGTCGGCATCGTCATCCAGGTGCAACATACGGGTTCTCTCGAGTTTGGAGTTATCGGATTGAATGGATTGGCATCCTATCTGATATTAATCGGGTTTGGCATCAATTGTGCCTTTCCCGCCCTCCATGCATGGCTTCCTGATGCCTATCCTGAGGCGACGATTACAGGCACAGTTTTTTTGAGCGCATTTACCACCAAGGTAGCCGTATATTCCCTGGCAAGATCATTTCCAGGCACAGAGCTCCTGATATGGATTGGAGCGGCGATGACGGTATTCCCCATTTTTTATGCCGCTATTGAAAATGATTTGAGGAGGGTACTCAGCTATAGCATTATTAATCAAGTCGGATTCATGGTCGTCGGCATCGGAATAGGAACACCCCTGTCCTTAAATGGCGCCGTTGCCCATGCCTTTAACAATATTTTGTTTAAGGCCCTTCTTTTTATGTCTATGGGTGCTGTAATGCATCAGACAGGAAAGAGCAAAGCCACGGATCTGGGTGGATTATACAAGACCATGCCGCTGACGACCCTATTTTGTATAATAGGTGCAGTATCAATCTCTGGATTTCCCTTGTTTAACGGTTTTGTCAGTAAATCAATGATATTGGGTGCATCCGCCCAGGATGGGATGGGTATTCTATGGCTTGTTTTGCTGTTTGCCTCGGCAGGTGTCCTCCACCATGCAGGCATCAAAATTCCTTATCACGCATTTTTTTCCCACGACTCTGGCATAAGGACAAAGGAGCCTCCCCTCAATATGCTCCTTGCAATGGGGATTGCTGCCTTTTTATGCATCTTTATAGGCATATTTCCTGGCGCCCTTTATAGCATCCTTCCCCATCCCGTAGATTATCAGGTATACACAGGAGCCCATGTTCTAAATCAATTGCAGTTGTTGTCGTTCGCAGGGTTGGCGTTCTGTCTCCTTATATTATCTGGACTACATCCAGTGGAAATGAGGGTTATCCTTCTTGACATAGATTGGTTCTACAGAAAGGGAGGCATGGTTTTCCTCCGGCTTGCCAACCGGGTTATTGGAACTGATCGGGAGGTTATTCATGGAAGCGAAGATCGAAACGTCCCAAGCTAAACGAAGGCGGATCCCGGTGCCGGCTCAGGTGGTCATCGTCTGGATTGGGGTCTATCTGTTCCTAAAATTTGTCATCAAGCCGCCGCTGCCGTCAAGCCTCATCTTGATGTACATGACGATGACCTCAGTCGGGCTGGGGATATATGTCTCGATCTATGAAGATACGCTGCAAGGGTTTATGGGTCCAATCGTTGACTTCCTGCGAGGGGACCCGCTTCGGGCGCGGCCCTGGCGTGCGGCCCGGTGGGCGGTGTTGGTGTTGGTGCCATTCATGGCGGGCATCTCCACCTATCAGAAGTTGACGCCCAGTGCCGCGCCTCCAATCGATCAGCGGGTGATCCATCCCGCGCCGCCACGGGAATTTGCGCAGCTCTACAGTCCTATTCCCCATACACCTGAAAATATCATGGCGGGCAAGGGGCTATTCATCGCCTACTGTTCGCCGTGCCATGGAATCAAGCTGGACGGGAAAGGGCCCCAGTACAAAGGTTTCGATCCGCCGCCGGCCAACTTTGTGGATGTTGGGACGATTGCCCAACTCCAGGAATCCTATCTCTTCTGGCGGATCAGCACCGGCGGCGTCGGCCTGCCCGTCGAAGGGCAGCCCTGGAAATCGGCCATGCCGCGGTGGGAGACCCGGATCGCGCCGGAAAATATCTGGAAGATTATCATGTTTGAATATGAAGGCTCCGGGCATGTGCCCCGAACCTGGGAATGATCGAAAGCCGCACACGGAGTAGAGATGCGCATGAAGAGTAGCAACCAACGCGGACGGCAGACGATCGTCTTTCTGGTAACGCTGGGACTGTCGTTCTTCATCGGCGGATATCCGGTCATGTCTTTTGCTCAGGAGTCGGGCGGCGTGGTCGTGTTCTCCAAACTGATCAAAGGTGACGTCCCGGGAACGGACCCAATGTCTGCGGTCTGGGACACGGTTCCGGCGGTGGAATTTCCGATGAGCGCCCAGGTCCACTGGGATCCCCGCATTTTCACCGTGACGGTTCGCTCGGTCCAGGTCAAATCGGTTCACAACGGGAAACAGATGGCCGTACTGCTGATTTATAAGGATCCCACCAATAATCCCGGCGACGGCGCGGCGTTGGAATTCATGGTGGGCGATAAAAAAGCGCACTTCGCCCACGGTCAAACGATGGTCCAGGTCGAGGGCGGTCCGGTCAATATCTGGTACTGGAAAAACGCGGACCAGAGTGTGAACGACATGACGGCCAAGGGGTTCGGCACACTGACCTCCCAGCCGCAGCAGGATGTGAAGGGCAAAGGATCATGGGAAAACGGGGAGTGGCGGGTGGTCTTTTCGCGCTCGCTGACGAATAACGACCCGCAGGACGCTCAATTCCCGGTCGGAGTGTTTCAGAACATCGCCTTTGCCGTGTGGGACGGTTCCAATAATGAGAAGGGAGCCCAAAAAGCGGTTACGTCGTGGTGGTACTTCCGCCCCGAGCCTCACGCCGACCCCATGATTTATCTTTATACTGGCGCGGTCGTTCTCCTGGTCGGTCTCGTCGAGCTGGTCGTGGTCCGGAAGCTGCGAAGAAAGGATCGAGCGGCATGAAATACCTCAAGATCCTTCTGCCCGTTGCGGTGGTGGTCATCGTGATCGCCGTCGGGGCGTTCGCGTTCCTCTTCGAGAACAAACATGTGGCCCGGGGCCATGAGCTGTTTACCTATTATTGCTCTCATTGCCATGGCCCGAAAGGGCAGGGGAACGGATACAATGCCGTCAATCTCGATCCGCGTCCGAGGGACCTGACCGACCGGCGCGAGTCGTACATGGCCGATCTGTCGAACCAGGATATTTTCCATTCAATCCGTGAAGGGGTCTCCAATGCCTTCCCCGAAGCCAAACAAGCTCCGGCCGCCGAGGCCAAGGAACCCAAAAAGAAAGAGGAAGATGAAGAAGGCGGCTCGCCGTTGATGCCGTACTGGGGCTACACGTTTTCGGAAGAAGAGGTCTGGGACCTGGTCGCTTATATCCGCACACTTCACAAGAACGCGGCCGAGAAGATCGCCTTCAAGGAAGAGACAGGCGATGCGTCGAAGAAACCTGCCTTGTCCCGAGCCCAGGCCCCCGGTTTCTCCGATCCGAGCTCGCCGGAAGGAAGCAAGCTCGCGGAAGAGGGGAAGCATCTGTATGAGACCAAATATTCCTGCTCGGGCTGTCATCGGATCAACGGAAAGGGCGGGCAGGTCGGGCCGGATCTTTCACGCGCCGGGTTCCGGTTGAACGCCAACTGGATCTATCAATGGATCCAGTATCCCCAGGCCTTCCGAGGCAACACCAAGATGCCGGCCTTTAACATGCCCGAGGCCGATGCCAAGGCGATCACGATGTACCTCAAGACGCTTCATGCCACCAGTGACCAGTCCCAAGGGTCGCCGTTCTACAAGGGCCCGACCTGATTTATGACCGATCTCCCATCTGTCCTGCCGGATATCTTCGTTCTTATAATTTTACCGTACAGCGAGAAATTGAAAGAAGGGAATCGCGGTCTACATCTATATATATCAGTCGCAGAGGCCGGGGCGGATTTGAACTTTCCTAATAGTTGGCATATCCTTGAATCATCATAGGGTGTCCTAATTAATAAAAGATTTGACCCTTGTGTGAGTAACAATGAAGCCTCCTTCTAAAATCGAAGCCCAAAAGAGGGCGGACCAGATCAGGGCTTTTCAAAGCGAGCTCGCGCAACTGGAGCGTGATAAGGTTGTTGCGTTAACGGATGAGCAACGCTCGGCCATTCATGCGGCTCACGAGACGTTGCTTGGGCAACTGACCCAGACGTTCGATATCGACCGCACACAACGCGAGAAACAATTATCGCTTGGGATGCGCATCGCGTCCTTCTTGGGCGCATTGGCGTTTGCGGCGAGCGTGTTTTATTTCTTTTATCAATTTTGGGGCAGACTATCGACGACGGCGCAAGTCCTTATCTTGATCTTGGCGCCACTGTCGACCTTTGTTGCGACGATCTTGATTTCGTGGAAAGACCAGTCGGGGTATTTTGCAAAGCTGGCGGGTTTGGTGAGCTTCGCGTGTTTCGTGCTGAATATCTCGATGCTCGGCCAGATTTTTAATATCGCCCCCTCGGATAAAGCGTTTATTGTCTGGTCGGCGTTTGCCTTATTGCTGGCTTATTCATGCGAAGTGCGGCTGCTACTGGCCGCGGGCATCCTGTGCTTCATTGCGTTTCTTTCCGCGCGGATGGGGACCTGGAGTGGTATTTATTGGTTGTATTTTGGTGAAAGGCCCGAGAATTTCTTCCCGGCCGCGGCATTTCTATTCGTTGTTCCTCAATTCATGGATCATCGACAGTTTTCTGGGTTCGCTTCTATTTATCGCGTTTTCGGATTATTAACGCTGTTTATTCCCATCTTGATTCTCGCGAATTGGGGTGGGATCAGTTACCTGAATGCAGATCCAAATTTTATTGAAGGAGCCTATCAGGTGGCGGGGTTTGTGTTGAGTGCGGCCGCTATCGGGTTGGGCATTCGTAAAAAATGGGGGGATGTGGTTAACACCGGAAATGCGTTTTTTGTTATCTTCCTATACACGAAATTTTACGACTGGTGGTGGGATGTTATGCCCAAATACCTCTTCTTTCTAATCGTGGGATTGACAGCCGTATTGTTCCTTCTGATCTTGAAACGTTTGCGGAGCGCCGGTCTGTTACATCGAGGTGTGGCCAATGATTAAATGGTCATCAAGATATACCTTGGCGATGGGAATCGCTCTTATTATCTCGACGAATGCAGTCGTTTTGATCGGAGCGCAATACAACCGATCCGGCGAGCCGGATGCTTCGGTCACATTGACCGAGAGAGAATTGGCGTTGCCATACAGTTATGGGTTTGGGCGGGAGAACAGCGGGCTTTCATTGCGGCTCGTTTGGAGTGTCATGACCAAGGACCAGAAGACTTACAATGGGATTTACAATTTCATGCGCTATAGGGGTTCCGCGGGGTGGCTGGATAAAAATAAGCTCGCGACTTTAGGGTTTGATGTCACTGATGATCCCGATACCCTGGGTGGGAAAAGGCACTATCAAAAGGTGTTGCCGAGAGAGGTCCTGTTTGTGTTGGAATACGATGGTGAGGCCTATCAGCAGATGCTGAATCAGGCCAAACAACATTTGCAGGAGGAAGAAGCGCTTTTGTCCGGTAATCCCGGTAAGAAGGAGTTTGTCGACCGCGTAAAAGATGCGCAACGTGAATTATACCGTGAGCAACAGGTGTACTCGCGGTTGTTCATCATTGATGCCGGGACTGATCATGGTGACTTGCGTGAAAAGTATACGGACCGTTCACGATACATGATTGCACGCGGTCAGGTAAGGATAATGCTTGAAAACCGGACGGGACAAAAACCATATGTGACCGGATACGTTGAAGGCGTCAGTATTCAAGATGTAAATGTTCCACTCGCATACAGACATATACTTGATCCATTTTTAGCGAGCAGGTCGCCATTGGGGAATGACAGCG
>JACQBZ010000092.1 GCA_016194285.1 Nitrospirota bacterium
ACTATTATAAATAGAAACGGCAGGGTTGTCAAAGGGAAATTCGTTAAATGACCTGTAGGCTTACCGAAAGGTGATCGTGATCGAATCCGGTTAAACGACAAAGATGCGAATGAGGTTATGATTTTCTCAAAGCGGTCTCCCAAGGATGAAGGTGAAATGCGCGTCCATGACGCTTTTAACTTCCTGGAGCATCCTGGGTGTCGCCTTGAGGCGAAATAGACCGGACCAATTCATACGGCCCACGAGACGTAGGAGTGAGACCGTTCCCGGCGAGACGGGCTCCAGGGGATCGCGGATCGTCCGCGCGCAGGAACCGCAGAGGGTTCCGCCGTTCATCGGTGAAAAATAAACCCGTATGGAATCGATCTCACGGTGACAGATCAGGCAACGGTCCAAGCGGGCCTGATAACCCGCATGTTTGAGGCACCGGATTTCAAAAGCCCGAACCAACCATTCCAATCTGTCCCTTTTTTCGACCTCACCCAAGCCGGTCCGAAGCAACGAAAAGATTTCGGGATTGGCCTCCCCTTCGGGTAGAAGGGCCGAGACGATCTGGACCATGCGAGCGGCCGCATTGATCCGGTCCAGGTCTTCGCGGATTTTCATAAAGGGCTGCAGAATATCGGCCTGGTTCATCCGCATCAGAATCGTCGGCTTCTTCTCGAACAGGATCACGTTGCAATGCGTGAAGGGCTCCAACGCCGCTCCGAAACGGCTGCGGGGACGCCGTGCGCCATTCGCCACGGCCTTGACCTTGCCCTTCTTTGCGGTCAGAAGCGTCACCAGCTTGTCCGCTTCTCCCAGCCGTATCCCATTCAAGACGATGGCTTCTGTTTCAAATAATGACATAGGTTACGATATAAACGTAAAGTTAATGGTCAGGTTAATTCAAGTGGACATGAAAACCATTTTAAGAACTGCTATCAATACCCCAACTCCTTCAGTACGTTTTCATCCTGCCGCCAATTTTTTTGGACCTTCACCCACAGTTCCAAAAATACCTTTGTCCCCAACAACGCCTCCAGTTCGATCCGTGCTTCGGTTCCGACCGTTTTTAACATTTCCCCTTTTTTCCCGATCAGGATCCCTTTTTGTGAATCCCGCTCCACCAGGATCATCGCGCGGATCATAACCGGCCGGTCCGTCTCCTCCTTGAACTCCTCGATGATGACCGCCACCGAATAGGGAATCTCCTCGCGGGTATGGTGAAGAATCTTCTCGCGGATCGTCTCGGCCGCAATAAAGCGCACGGGCTGGTCCGTCACGACATCCGCCGGAAAAACGGGCTCGCCTACCGGAAGATAGCCCGTGGCGACCTCGATCAGTCGATCCACGTTGTCGCCGGTCAGGGCCGAGATCGGAACGACTTCGGCAAACTTAAATCGCCGGGTGAAATCCTCGACCAGCGGGATCGTCTTTTCCTTTTTGATCAGGTCCATCTTGTTCAGCACGAGGAAGACCGGGGTCTCCAGTCCCTTCAATTGCTCCAGAACGAACTGATCGCCGCTTCCGACCGATGGACCGTGCCGGGCGGTTGGTTGGGCATCCGTCCCCTCGACCATGAAAAAGACCAGGTCCACTTCCTCCAGCGTATTCAGCGCGGTCTTGACCATCCGCTGATTGAGTTTGTACTTGGGCTTATGAATTCCGGGGGTGTCCAGAAAGACGATCTGCGCATGGGGAAGATGCTTGACCCCGAGGATGCGGTTGCGCGTGGTTTGCGGTTTGTCCGAAACGATCGCGATCTTTTCCTGGAGCATCCGGTTCAGGAGGGTCGATTTTCCAACGTTGGGACGGCCGATGATCGAGATAAAACCGGAATGAAAAGCCGCTTTGTTCATGAATCGTTCATGGGCGAGAGGCATCCGCCGGTTTCTTCGGCGAGTCGGCCGATGCGGCCGGCTCAAATTGATACACCACCTCACCGGGCCGGACCAGCCCCAATCGCGCGCGGGCCAACTGTTCGATCTTGACCGGATCGGATCGAAGCGCGCGGATTTCCTCTTCGATTTTTTGATTGTCTTCTGATAACTGCTGAATCTCCTGCTGCAGGTGGTGATACGTCTTGCGCATCTTGAAATATTTCACCAAGCCCATGTCGCCGACGATCAACGGGACCAGCAGATAGAGCCCGACCATGACCCCGACTCCCCAGAAAAAATGGCGTCGAAGTTTCTGATGTCGCTCGACCGTCTGCTTGCTTCGATTCCAGCGGGCCATATTTGTAGGGGCTCACGTCGCCCCCTCCACCGGCCAAGCCGGATGGAGCCTCCCCCTCTCGCTCGCCTTGCTCGCTGAGTCGATCTACCTCAGCGGACGCGAGGTATCTGGCGGAACGACCGGCTTCCTCGGAAAACGGCTGTTTCCCCCAACTCCTCGGCGATCCGCAACAGTTGATTGAACTTGGCCACCCGATCCGTCCGGCAAACCGGGCCGGTCTTGATTTGACCGGCGCCGCATCCGACCGCGAGGTCGGCGATCGTCGTGTCCTCCGTTTCCCCGGACCGATGCGAGATGATCGTCGTGTATCCGGACCGCTTGGCCAGCTCGATCGTTTGAATCGTTTCGGTCAGCGTGCCGATCTGATTCGGTTTGATCAGGACGGAGTTGCCCACGTGGTCCGTGATCCCTTTCTGAAGGATTTCCGGATGGGTCACGAAGATGTCGTCGCCGACCAACTGAAGGCGGTGGCCCAATTGCCGTGTCATTCCCTGCCATCCCTTCCAATCGTTCTCGGCCAGTCCGTCCTCGAGTGAAACGATCGGAAAACGGTCGATCAAGCTCTCGTAGTAGGCGACCATCTCTTCCGAAGACCGGGCGCGTTTGCGGTCCGTCCGGAGAACGTATTTCCCTCGTTCATAGAACTGGCTGGCCGCCGCGTCGATGGCCAGGAAGACATCTTTCCCGGGCCGGTATCCCGCCTCGTCGATGCCCTTCATGACGAGATCCAAAGCCTCTTCGTTGTGGCTCAGCATCGGCGCGAAGCCGCCCTCGTCGCCCACCGTGCTGCGGAACCCCTTTTTCATCAGCACCGATTTCAGATGATGGTAGATTTCGGCGCCCATTCGAACTGCGTCCGCGAATCGAGTTGCGCCCACCGGTGCGATCATGATCTCCTGAAAGTCTAGATTATTGTCGGCGTGCGCGCCGCCGTTGATCACGTTCATCAAGGGCACGGGAAGCTCGTTGGCATGGACTCCTCCGAGATACCGGTATAAAGGAAGATCGGCCTCTTCGGCCGCCGCCTTGGCCGCGGCCAGCGACACGGCCAGGATCGCGTTGGCCCCCAGCTTGCTTTTATTCTTCGTGCCGTCCAGCTCGATCATCATCCGGTCGATCAGCGCCTGCTCCCGCGCATCCATTCCAAGGAGGTGGGGCCCGATCGCTTCGTTCACGTTTCGGACCGCCTTGGTGACGCCCTTTCCCAGGTAGCGTTGTTTGTCCTTGTCGCGAAGCTCGACGGCCTCATGCTCGCCCGTGGAGGCGCCCGAGGGTACGGCGGCGCGACCCATCACGCCGTTCTCTAAAATGACGTCGGCCTCAACGGTTGGATTTCCGCGTGAATCGAGGATCTCTCTCGCGTAAACGGCAACAATCTCGCTCATCGTTTCTCCTCAATTGACGTGAGAGGTGAGGCGTTAGGCGTAAGGAGATTTTTCCCCTTACGCTTTACCCCTTACGCCTTACGTCCTTTTACGTTTCACCCAGTTTCCGTTTAAGCAGCTCATTCACTTTTCCCGGATTGGCCTTCCCTTGCGATCGCTTCATCACCTGCCCGACAAAAAATCCGAGGAGTTGCGACTTGCCCTGACGGTACGACTCCCGTTCATCGGGATGGGCTTGGAGCACCTCGTCGATCAGGGTCTCGATCGCTCCCTCATCACTGATCTGAACCAGGCCCCTCTCCTTCACGATCTCCTCGGGGGGACGTCCCGTCCGATACATCTCTTCGAAAACCGTCTTGGCGATTTTTCCGCTGATCGTTCCGTTATCGATCATTTTAAGCAGCCCCGCCAACCGATCCGGAGGGATCGGGCCGTCGGCGATTTCTTGACCGCTGTTTTTCAATTCCCGAAGCAGCTCGGTCATGATCCAGTTGCTGACCGTTTTGGGCTGAGGATAAACTTCAACGCAGGCCTCGAAATAATGGGCCAGGTCTTTGGACGTCGTGAGCACCTCGGCATCATAAACCGGAATCCCGTATTCGCGGACGAACCGTTCGCGCTTGCTGTCCGGAAGCTCCGGCAGCGTCTTCCGGACCTCCTCGATTAATTCTTGGGGGATGATCAAGGGAACAAGATCCGGTTCGGGAAAGTACCGGTAGTCATGGGCTTCTTCTTTGCCGCGCATCACGACCGTGATCTCTTTTTCGGTATTCCATAGCCGGGTCTCCTGCACAATCCGTCCGCCTTCGCGCAGGACCTTTTCCTGCCGACGAAGCTCGTACTCCATCGCCTTTTGGACAAACCGGAACGAATTGATATTTTTCAGTTCGACGCGGGTCCCGAACTCTTTCTGGCCAACCGGTCTGAGCGACAGGTTAGGCTCGCACCGGAGACTCCCCTCCTCCATGTTTCCGTCGCAAACATCGAGATAAACCAGAATGTCCCGGAGCGTTTTTAAATAAGCCACCGCCTCGTCCACCGACCGGATGTCGGGTTCGCTCACGATCTCAAGCAGCGGCACGCCGGCGCGATTCAGATCCACGTGGCTGGCCGCCTCCAATCCCTCGTGGAGGTTCTTCCCGGCATCTTCCTCCATATGGGCCCGATGGATCCCGATCCGTTTGATTTGACCGTTCACGCCCGCCTGTCCGGCAGGCAGGGCCACCTCAAGGTAACCGTGTTCGCACAACGGCAGCTCGTACTGCGAGATTTGATAGCCCTTGGGCAGATCCGGGTAGAAATAATTTTTCCGGGAGAACCGGCTGTAGGGAGAGATCTGGCAGTGCAGGGCCAGCCCGGTCTTGACCGCCATCTCCAGCACGCGGCGATTGAGAACTGGCAGGACGCCGGGCATCCCCAGACAGATGGGGCAGGTTTGTGTATTGGGCGCCGCTCCGAATTTCGTGCTGCAGCCGCAGAAGATCTTGGAGGCCGTCTTGAGCTGCGCATGGACTTCCAGGCCGACGACCATCTCGTATTGGGTCGGTGTAGTTGTTTGTGTGGGCATTTTGATTGAATTCCTATTCTTCGTAGGGGCGTAGCATGCTACGCCCCTACTGGGCAGGCACAGGGGCCTGCCCCTACAAATTCGGTTTTTTCTTACGCCACTCCGTCGCCTGTTCATAGGCATAGGCTGCGTTTAGGACGGTCGCCTCCGCAAAAGGGCGGCCCATGATCTGCAGACCGATCGGCAGCCCCGTTTGGGTGAAGCCGCACGGCATCGAGACCGCCGGAATCCCGACGATGTTCACCGAGATCGTGAAAATATCCGAGAGATACATCTGAAGCGGGTCCTTGGTTTTCTCGCCGATTTTGAAGGCGGCGGACGGCGCGGTCGGCGTCACGATGACATCAACCTGCTTGAAGGCCTCGTCGAAATCGTTTTTGATCAAGGTCCGGACACATTGGGCCTTTCGGTAATAGGCGTCATAGTAGCCCGATGAGAGCGCATAGGTTCCCAGCATGATGCGTCTCTTGACCTCGGGGCCGAAGCCGGCCTGACGGGTTTTCATGTACATTTCGAGAAGATCCTTTGTCGGTTTGGCCCGTGAGCCGTACTTGACTCCGTCGTAGCGCGCGAGATTGGAGCTGGCCTCGGCCGTCGCAAGAATATAATAGGTGGCGATGGCATATTCCGTATGCGGCAGGAGAACCTCCCGCGTCTTCGCGCCGAGTTTTTCCATCGTCCGGACCGCTTCCTTGACCGCGTGCAGCACCTCCGGGTCCATCCCGTCAATGAAATACTCTTTGGGAATTCCGATCTGAAGCCCGGAAAGATCCCGATTCAGCAGACCCGTGTAGTTTTCCACCGGCACATCGGCCGATGTGGAGTCGAACGAATCGGATCCACTGATGGACTTCATCAGGATCGCGCAGTCCGTCACGTCCTTTGTGAGCGGGCCGATCTGATCCAGCGAAGACGCAAAGGCCACCAGGCCGTACCGCGAGACCCGCCCGTAGGTGGGCTTCAGCCCGACGACGCCGCACATCGCGGCCGGCTGCCGGATCGATCCGCCGGTGTCCGACCCCAGCGCCGCAATGCAAGCGTCCGCCGCCACGGCCGCGGCCGAGCCGCCGGAGGATCCGCCCGGAATCCGATTCAAGTCCCAAGGATTGGCCGTCAGACCCCAGGCCGAGTTCTCGGTGGAGGAGCCCATTGCAAACTCGTCCATATTCGTCTTTCCGATGAAGACCGCGCCGGACTCTTTCAGCCGTCCCACCACCGTCGCGTCGTAGGGCGGAACGAAATTTTCAAGGATCCTCGAAGCGCAAGTGGTCCGGACGCCTTTCGTGCAGAGGTTGTCTTTCAAGGCGATCGGGATGCCCGTCAGCGGATGAACCGGCCGTCCGGACCGAAGCCACCGGTCGGCGGCCTCGGCCTGCGCCAGGGCCAGTTCGGCCGTCACGGTCGTAAAGGCATGGATCCGCGACTCCACCGCCTCGATCCTTTGGAGAACCGAGCGGGTCAGTTCTCCCGAGGTGGTTTTGCGGTTCTTTAATTGTTCGTGCAATTCGTGGATCGTGAATTGGGCCAGGTTCACAACGCCTCTTACTTTTTGATGAGATGGTTTTTTTCGTCCACTTTGATGATCATCGGTTTATAAGTCTTGAGCTCCTGGTCATTGTAGTACTCGTAACAAAAGATCACGACCCGATCCCCGATCACCCCTTTCCGCGCGGTTGGCCCGTTGAGACAGATCATTCCGCTGCCGCGCTTACCGGAGGGAATTACGTAGGTTTCAAAGCGTTCCCCGTTGTTGAGATTCGAGACCATGACCTGTTCGTAGGGCAGGATCCCGGCCGCCTCGAGCAGGTTCTCGTCCACCGTGAGGCTTCCGTCGTAATCCAGATTGGCGTCCGTCACGGTCGCCCGGTGGATCTTGGAGCGCAACATCAGTCGCAACATGGTCACTCCCTCTCTTCAATAATTTTGGGCACGCGGAAGAAATCGCTGACGCGGTCGGGCGCATTCGCCAGGACGTCGATCGTGGATAGACTTTCTCGAATCACGTCGTCCCGCAGCACGTTGCTCAAGTCCAGCACGTGAGAAGTGGGCTGCACCTTCGAGGTGTCCAGCTCGTTGAGCTTTCCGATGTACGTGAGAATCTCGGAGAGCTGCCGGCTGAAGGCTTCTTTCTCTTCCTCGCTGACGGCCAATCGTGCCAGCCGGGCCACGTGTTCCACTTCTTCTTTGGACAGTTTCATAACGTCATCCCTTCTTTTCTCACTCCACCGTCACGCTCTTCGCTAAATTCCTGGGCTGATCGACGTCGCAGCCGCGAAGCACGGCGATGTGATAGGCCAGAAGCTGCATCGGGATCGAAAGAACGACCGGCATCAGTAGGGAAGGCGCGGAGGGAACCCAAATCACATGGTCGGTTTTTGTGCCGATCTCTCGATCGCCCTCCGTGGCCACGGCGATGATGATGCCGCCCCGGGCCTTCACCTCCATCACGTTGCTCAGCATTTTTTCGTAAACCTTATCCTGCGGCGCCAGGACCACGACCGGCATGTTCTCATCGATCAAGGCGATCGGGCCGTGCTTCATCTCACCCGCCGGGTAGCCTTCGGCATGGATGTAGGACAATTCTTTCAGTTTCAGCGCGCCCTCCAAGGCGATCGGATAATTGACCCCGCGGCCGAGATATAGAAAATCCCGGTGATTGAAGAAATGCTTCGCCAATTTGGAGATCGCTTGATCCTGCTTTAACGTCTCCTCGATCAAGCGGGGAAGATGCTGCAGGTCTTCCAAAAGCTTGGTCGCACGCGAAGGGCTTAAGGTTGTTCGAGTGGTTCCAAGATGAAAGGCCAGCAGATAGAGGGCCGTCAACTGGGATGTGAAGGTTTTGGTCGCCGCCACGCCGATCTCGGGCCCCGCGTGGGTGTACAACACGCCGTGGGATTCCCGTGCCATCGTGCTCCCAACCACATTGCAGATCGACACCACCCGCGCCCCCTTGCTCTTGGCTTCCTTGACGGCCGCGAGGGTGTCGGCCGTCTCCCCCGATTGGGAGATCGCGATCAGCAGCGACTGGCGGTCCAACACCGGATCTCGGTAACGGAACTCCGAACCGATGTCCACATCGACCGGCACGCGGGCCAGCTCCTCGATCATAAACTTGCCGATGAGGGCCGCATGCCACGATGTTCCGCAGGCGACGAGCGTGATTTTTCGAAGGCCGTCCGCCTCCGCTGCGGTCAGGCCGACTTCGGGAAGAGCCACCGCGTCTTCCTCAAGAAAGACGCGGCCCCGGAACGTATCCAGGACGGCCTGCGGTTGCTCATGAATTTCCTTCAGCATGAAATGTTTGTAGCCGCCCCGCTCGGCCATGACCGGATTCCACGAAACCGTCTCGATCCGCTTTTCTTTGGGATGACCCGCCAAATCCTTTACGGAGATCCCCTTGGGCGTTAAAACGGCCATCTCCCCGTCATCCAGCAGGATAATATCCCGTGTATGATTCAAGATGGCCGGAATATCCGAGGCCACGAAATATTGTCCGTCTCCGATACCGGCCACCAACGGGCATCCTTCCCGGGCCGCGATCAGAACATCGGGCTCTTTTTCGGAGAGGACACAGATGGCGTAAGCGCCGCGAACTTCTTTCAAGGCCGAACGGACAGCCTCCTCGAACCCCTGTCCACGGCTCATCTGGCGGTCGATCAGATGGACGATCACCTCGGTATCCGTTTCCGACTGGAAGGTCCGGCCCTCCGCCTGCAGTTCGTGTTTGAGCGGAAGATAGTTCTCGATAATGCCGTTGTGAACCAGTACCAGGGACCCGACCCGATGGGGATGGGCGTTCTCTTCCGAGGGCCGTCCGTGGGTGGCCCATCGTGTATGGCCGATGCCGATTCGGCCGGACGGCGAATTTCCAGACAACGCTGCTTCAAGATTGGCCAACTTGCCGACCGACCGACGGACCTCGATGCGGCCGGTTTGAAGATAGGCGATCCCGGCCGAATCATAACCCCGATATTCCAATCGCCGGAGCCCTTCGATCAAAATGGGAACGACTTCATTGTTTCCGATGTATCCGATGATTCCGCACATGACGAGGATCTATTCCTTTCTGGATTTAACGATTTCCTCTTTGTCTTTTCCTTTTGCCTTTTTCCTTCGCCTCGCCCAACCCTTCTTGATTTCTTGTCTGGCCCGCCCAACGGCCAGGGAATCCGGAGGGACGTCCCGGGTGATCGTGGATCCGGCACCGATGACGGCGCCTCGACCGACCCGGACCGGCGCGATGAGCTGGGTGTCGCTTCCCACAAAGACATGATCCTCAATGATCGTCTGGTGCTTGTTGACCCCATCATAGTTGCAGGTGATCGTACCGGCCCCGATATTTACCTCTTTTCCGATCGCGGCGTCTCCGAGATAGGTTAAATGGTTCGCTTTGGATCCCTCTCCCATCTCGGTCTTCTTCACCTCCACAAAATTCCCGATTTTGGCCCCTTTATGAAGCACGGTTCCGGCACGGAGATGTGCAAACGGTCCGACAGTCGCGCCCTCCTCCAGCACCGACTCGGTCAGAACACAGGAATCCATGACCGTCACGGCGGTTCCAAGACGACAGTTGTTAATCCTTGTATGGGAATGAATGACGCAGTCCTCTCCGATTCGGCTGGCTCCTTCCAGATGAACATTCGGGTAAATCAGGGTGTCTCGTCCGATCGTCACGTCCGCGTCGATCCAAGCCGAGGGGGGGTCCAAAAGAGTCACCCCTTCCGACAGATGACGCTCGGCAATTCTTCGGCGGACAGCCCGCTCGATTCGGGCCAGATCCGCTTGGGTATTGATTCCCGTCACCTCCTCCGAATCCGGCGCCTGCACCGCGCCCGATTTCAGGCCCTGCCGGACCGCGATTTGGACGATATCGGTAAGATAATATTCCTGCTGCGAATTGTCGGACGTTAACTCCTTCAACGCCGAAAACAAGAACGGGGCGTTCGCCACATAAAAGCCGGTGTTGACCTCCCGGAGGGCCCGCTGGGCCGGCGTTGCGTCCGCCTCCTCCACGATGGAGATCAGATCGCCGTCCGGATTCCGGATCACTCGGCCGTAACCTTTCGGATTGGAAAACGTCGCGGTCAAAAGCGTCAGTTCGTCGCCTCGGTCTTGGTGGGTCTTGAGCATCGACTGGATCGTTTCGACCGTAATCAAGGGCACGTCGGCGTTCAAAATCAGAACCGGTCCCGGGAAATTGGCCAGGGCCGACTGCGTCTGAAGAACCGCGTGTCCTGTTCCCAGGGGCCGGCCTTGATGAATGATCTGGGTGGGCTGCCTTTCCAAGACCTGCTTCACCGCCTCGGCTTGATGCGCCACCACCACGAGGATCTTGTCGGATGGCAGCCGCCGGGCCGTCTCCACGGAATAGAGAATCATGGGCCGACCGGCGATCGCATGAAGCACTTTGGCCCGCTTGGATTTCATCCGTTTGCCCAGGCCGGCGGCCAAAATCACGGTGGCGATCGTCATCTTTGCCGCCTTTCGGCCCGGTTCGGAGTCACGATCCGAAAAGTTGTGATAATATAGTTCTTAATACTGTTCGCCAGAAAATTCATTGTGTCCATCGGGGTACAATGTTTAATAATACTCATTTTCCTTAATTCTTGCAAGCGTTTATTTGAATTTTTTAGGAGGTTTCGGTATCATCCTAGACCGTTAACAGGAGCCCCGTGGTCTTTCTTGAATTGGCCCTTTACGGGATCAGAAATTTTACCCAACTCACTCGACTGGCCTTCAAGCCTGGCTTAAATCTCATTCAGGGCGGAAACGGCACCGGGAAAAGCACCGTTTGCGATGTCCTACTCGCCGTTCTCTCATCCATTTCGGATGCGACGGTTGAAAGTCTGAGACCTCGGAAATCTTCCGACATCGGTCAGGCCGGCTTGATCTTCAGGACGAAGAAAGATCGCGTCTATCGTCTCATCCGCGACTTCGTCGGCCGTAAAAGCAGCCTGGCCGAATTGGATTCGTCGAACAAGTTTCATGTCGTGATGCAGGAAGAGGAGCCGATCGCAAAATTTCTGGCGGATGAATCCGGCGGCCTTCCGCTGAAAGCCTATGAAGGACTCTTCACGATGAGGGGATCCTGGATGCCTTCATCGCGAGCCGTTGTTGTTTCCCAAGCGGAGGACCGTTCTTCTTCAACCGTTCCCCTTTCCTCTCCCGTTCCCGCCCCCGAAACAAAAACGATTCCCCAGGACCGCGCGCAAAAACAAAAACGGTTGGAAGAGCTCAAAGTATTTCTCGCTCAAGGGGATCGACTCGCGGCCATGGAAGATCAGCTCTCCGATTTGCAGGCTCGCTCCGCGGAATCCAAGCGCCGTCTACGGGTCGTCACGGAAAAAACGGCCGAGCTCACCCGGCTGCTGCAGCAAGGAGCCGGATTCGAATCGTTGCGGGACCTTCCCGAAGACTATCACCTCATTCTTGAAACCTCGGCCCAGCAGGAACATCTTAAAAACGAGCAACTGGCCACGATTATCGAGGAGGAAGAATTCTTGAAACAGGACCTGGCGGCCATGCCCAATCAACCCTTCTTTCTCACCAAATTTTTTATCGGCGGCGGGGTGCTGGTCCTGGCCGCCCTCATCCTCATGGTCGACCTGAACCTCACCGGCCTGTTTCAGAACCTGGTGATGCTGCTGCTGCTGACTGGCGCGGGCCTGATGGGATACGCGGGCTATCTCGATTTTGGAAAACTGAATAAACGGAAAGGGCTTGAGTCGAAATTCCGTGAAGCCGAGCGACAACGGGCCCGGGCCGAGGCCGTTTTCAAGAAGGAAAACGCCCTGTGCATTCAGCTGCTGAAGAAAACCGGGTGTGCGGATGTCGCGAGCCTGAAAGAGAAGGTCAGAACCTACGAACAGTTCGTACGGGCCCGGCGCGAGTTGGAATCGCAACGGGACCAGTTCCTGGGAAAGAAAACAATCGAAGAATTACAGAGTGATGTGGACACATTAACGCACCAGATCTCCGATCTTGAAACCAAGCTGAAGGACTCCTCGACGCTGCCGTCGGACATCTATCTGATCCAGGAGGAGGTCCGCGTTCTGGAGCAGGAGTTGGCCATGCCGCTTTCGGCCGACCCAAAACCAAGGCTCGATCCGCTTCCGATGGCCCCCGGATCGGCCGAGCCGCCTCGATCCATTTCTTCCGGTGAAGCGTCCGACATTCTCTCGGTTCCATTCCGGGCCGGGCTTCGGACGGCGCCGGTCCAATCCGTGCTCCTGGATCACCGTACGGAGCTGAGCAACCAGATGACCCGGCTGATCGAACGGACCGGCGGTTTGAATGAGGCTGAGATGACCCTGAGCCCGGATCTGTTGCCGGTGCTGACGTCTCGCACAAAGCAGCCCATGCCGTGGAAAGCTTTAAGCTCGGGCCAACAGGATATTTGCCATCTGATCCTCCATCTCGCCGTCGCTCAGATCCTGTCCCAGTCCTATCCGTTTCCGCTTATCCTTGATAACCCTCTGCCCTTTCTGGACCCCCCGCATCAACTAATGGTGCTGGACATTTTGCGGGAAATCGCGCAGAATAGACAAGTCCTTTTGCTCTCTTCGGTGGCCTATCCCAGCCGGGCGAGCGATCATCTGATCACGCTGAAGTAGGGGCTTCTGTACGACGCCCCGATCTATCTAATTGTCTTGGGCAGGATGCATCCTGCCCCGACCGGAACCTTGTCACAAGTTTATGATGCGCGGCTTCTTCATCACGTTCGAGGGCACCGAGGGCAGCGGGAAAAGTACTCAGATCGAGATTTTGGCCCGTCACTTGATCCGTCATGGACACAAGGTCGTCACCACCCGGGAACCCGGCGGGACCGCCTTCGGAGAACAGATCCGCAGAGTGCTTTTAAACGTCAAGAACCGCCGATTGG
>JACQBZ010000015.1 GCA_016194285.1 Nitrospirota bacterium
CACCGACTCGGGACGCAGACTCAGGAGCTGGCGAAACGGTTTGAGCTTCAGGCGAGGTTTTATCTCCGCCAGAAACGCAATCGTCTGGAATCCCTCTTGACGGCCCTGGACGGTTTAAGCCCGCTCGCCATCTTAGGCCGCGGATACAGCATCACGCGGAAGCTTCCAGAGATGCGTCTCATAAAAGAGGCGCGGGGGGTGGACCCCGGCACGCGTGTGCATGTGCGATTGCATCAAGGTTCCCTAATCTGCCGTGTCGAAGAAACCGAGGGATAGTCCGATGGCCCAATTTAAATTTGAGGACGCCTTGGCTCGGCTTGAAATCATCGTGGGACAGCTCGAAAAAGGCGATCTTCCTCTGGAAGAATCGCTGAAGATTTTCGAGGAAGGGGTCCGGCTTTCGAAAAATTGTTTGAAGATGCTTGAAGAGGCCGAGCGCAAGGTGGAGATCCTGTTGCAGGATAAAGACGGCCGGAAACGCCCCAGGCCTTTTGAAATGGAAAAGGAAGAGCGGGGAGGCCCTCGCGAAGACATCCGTGATGCTGAAGACCAGGACTGAACGGGAACTGAAGCAGTATCTTGAAGACCGAAGGGCTCGGATCGACCGGACGCTGGAGGTCTACCTTCCGGCTGTGATGACCGTTCCGGAGCGGCTCCATGAGGCAATGCGGTACAGCCTTTTTGCCGGAGGGAAACGGATTCGGCCGATTCTCGCGATCGCGGCCTTTGAAGCGGTAACGGCAAGCAAGCGGCCTCCCGATACGATAGACGACGCATTCCCGGTGGTATCCGCGATCGAGCTGGTCCATACCTATTCGCTGGTTCATGACGATCTTCCGGCAATGGACAACGACGACTACCGTCGCGGTCGGCTCACCAGCCACAAAAAGTTCGGCGAGGCCGCCGCCATCCTGTCGGGCGACGCGCTTCTAACGGCGGCCTTTACCCTGCTCTCGGATCGACACTTGAATCGGACGATCCCACCGGATATACTGCTTTTAGTCATCCGGGAACTCGGGCTGGCCGCCGGGAGTCTTGGAATGGTCGGGGGGCAGTTCGTGGACATCGAGTCCGAGGGCATGATCGGATCGCAGACCGTATCGGAAGAAACCCTCCGCTATGTCCATTCCCATAAAACCGGCGCTCTGATCCGTGCCGCCGTCCGTATCGGGGCCATTCTGGGGAGGGCTGGAACGGAAGCGCTGTCTTCCGTGACGGTTTACGGGGAGAAGGTGGGACTGGCGTTCCAGGTGGCGGACGACCTCTTGGATCTGGAAGGAACGGAGAAGGAAACCGGAAAGCGGGTTGGAAAAGACGGGGCCCATCAGAAATTGACCTATCCGATGGTCGTGGGCCTGGAGAAGTCCAAGCGGTTTGCCGATCGGCTGATCCGCGAGGCCCAGGAGGCGTTGACCTCGTTCGGCCCTGAAGCGGATCCCCTCCGGGCGATCGCGCGTTTCATCGTTGAGAGGAAGTATTGAATAACAATGGAAGACGGGTAAGGCGTTTGTTTAATACAAGGAGTCCTTCATGCGGTTATTGGACACAATCAACAGCCCGGCGGATCTGAAAAAACTTCCCAGGACGGACCTGCCCCTGCTGGCGCAGGAGATCCGGGAAGAAATCATCCGGGTCACCTCGGTCAACGGAGGCCATCTCGCGACCAATCTGGGCATTGTCGAACTGACGTTGGCGCTGCATGCCGTCTTTGATGCGCCCCGGGACAAGATCGTCTGGGATACCGGCAATCAGGTTTATGCGCATAAGCTGATCACCGGACGGCGGGAGCAGTTTCACACAATTCGTCAGTTCGGGGGGCTCAGCGGGTTCACCCGGCGGGAAGAAAGCCCGTATGACACCTTTAATGCCGGCCACGCCGGAACCTCGATCTCCGCCGCGTTGGGCATGGTGGAGGCGCGCGATCATCTGGGGCAGAATCACAAGGTGATCGCCGTGATCGGGGACGGGGCGATGACGGCCGGAATGGTTTATGAAGGGCTCAATCAGGCCGGGGCTTCCAAAAAGGATTTCATCGTCATCTTAAACGATAACGAGATGTCGATCTCAAAGAATGTGGGGGCGATCTCGGCCTATCTTTCCCGGATCATCACGGGCCAGCTCTATACCAGGGTGAAAGAGGAGGCCAAACACCTTTTGAAAACAATCCCTCGGATCGGCCAACCCATGATCAAGGCCGCGCACAAGGTGGAGGAATCGGCCAAAGGATTCATCGGTCCGGGTCTTCTTTTTGAAGAGCTGGGATTTCTGTACATCGGGCCGATTGATGGAAACCGGTTTGAGCATCTCTTCCCGACCCTGGAGAACATCCGCCGATTGAAGGGTCCGATCCTGGTTCATGTCATCACGAAAAAAGGCAAGGGATATGAGCCGGCCGAGCGGAATCCGGTCACGCTCCATGCCGCATCGCCGTTTCAGATCGAGACGGGGCAGGCCCGCAAGACGCCCCGTTTTCCGACCTACACCCAGGTATTCGCCTCGACCCTGATCCGGTTGGCCAAACGGGATAAACAGATCATGGCGATTACGGCCGCGATGCCGGAGGGCACGGGACTTTCCCAGTTTGCCAAGGAGTTTCCGGACCGTTGCTTTGACGTCGGGATCGCCGAGCCCCACGCCGTCACGTTTGCGGCCGGACTGGCGGCCTCCGGTCTCCGTCCGGTGGTCGCGATCTATTCCACGTTCATGCAGCGGGCGTACGATCAGATCATCCATGATGTCTGCATTCAAAACCTGCCGGTCGTGCTCGGTCTGGACCGCGCGGGTCTCGTCGGAGAAGACGGCCACACGCACCACGGGATCTTTGATATCGGATTCCTTCGCATTCTTCCCAACCTCGTGGTCATGGCCCCGAAGGATGAGAACGAATTGCAGCACATGGTGTACACCGCGTCAAAGCACGACGGGCCGGTGGCGATTCGGTACCCGCGCGGGGAAGGCATCGGTGTGGAAATGGATTCGCGGCTTATACGACTTCCCATCGGCAAGGCCGAGTTGCTGAAGAACGGGAGTGATGTGGCGATTCTGGCTCTGGGTCACGGGGTCTATCCTTCGCTTGCAGTGGCCCGCGAGCTTCAAAAAGAGGGGATATCGGCGGCCGTGGTGAATGTCCGTTTCGTCAAACCCATCGATCGTGAATTAATCCTACAGCTGGCTCGGAGGACGCGGCGTCTGGTTACCGTGGAGGAACATGTTTTGCAGGGTGGTTTCGGCTCGGCCGTATTGGAAGTCCTGGAAGAGGATGGCCTGTCCGGTGTGGAGGTTAAACGGATCGGTCTGCCGGACCAGTTTATTGAACACGGCGCCGTTCGATCGTTACGCGAGCGTTTCGGTTTCACAACCGAAACGCTTCTTCGCGACGTCCAGTCCTTTGTCCAGGCGGGCCTTCCAAAGTTGGAAGTGCCGCGGCGAGTGGGTTAATCCGGTGATCTCCCACTCCGTCAAAAAACGGATCAAGAATCGTTTGGACCGGGTCCTGGTTGATCGCGGCCTGGCCGACAGCCGCGAGAAGGCGCAGGCCCTGATCCTGGCCGGCGCGGTTGAAGTCGAGGGGGTGACTCTGACCAAAGCCGGGATACCAGTTCAGGATGACGCCCTCATCCGGATTCGTGAAGAAAAGGCCGGTACGGCCCTCCGATACGTCGGTCGAGGAGGCTTGAAACTGGAGGCCGCGATTGAGCATTTCGGTATGGATATCGGCGGGAAGGTGGCGGTCGATATCGGCGCCTCGACCGGGGGGTTTACGGACTGCCTCCTTCAGCACGGCGCGGCCCGTGTCTATGCCGTCGATGTCGGGTACGGGCAGTTGGCCTGGCCTCTGCGTCGGGACGCTCGGGTCCATGTGATCGAGCGAACCAATATCCGGACCCTTCCGGCGGGCCGGATTCCGGAACCGGCGGATCTGGCGACGATCGACGTTTCCTTCATATCCCTCACCAAGGTGTTGCCGAAGGTGGCCGAGCTCCTGAAGCCGGGCGGCGTGATCGTGGCGCTGGTCAAGCCCCAGTTCGAGGTGGGTAAAGGAGAGGTGGGTAAAGGGGGCATTGTTCGGGATCCGGTGAAGCGGGAAAACGCTTTGAACGGCGTCGTCCGTTTCGCCGAATCGACGGGGTTGATCGCAAAGGGCGTGATGTCCTCGCCGATCAAGGGACAGAAAGGCAATGTTGAGTATCTCATTCTCCTTGTGAAACCATGAAGACGATCTTAGTCACCGGCGGCGCCGGGTTTATCGGATCCCACGTAGTGGAACGTCTCTTGACGGAGGAGAACCGGGTCGTTTGCATGGACAATTTTGACTCGTTCTACGAACCCGCCGTCAAACGAGCGAACATTAAATGGGCCATGAACCAGTCAAACTTTCGACTGGTCGAGGGCGATATCCGGGACGAACAGACGCTGGCCCGATTGTTCCGGGAAGAGCGCATCGAGGCCGTCTTTCACGCGGCGGCCCGGGCGGGGGTGCGTCCGTCGATTCAGGATCCGGTTTTGTATCATGACGTGAACGTCCACGGAACCACCCGGCTTCTCGAAGCGGCTCGGTCGACCCCGGTCAAAAACTTTGTGTTTGCGTCCTCCTCCTCGGTGTACGGCGTCGCCAACCACGTTCCTTTTTCGGAAGAGGATCCGGCCGACTTTCCGATCTCGCCCTACGCCGCCACCAAGCGAGCCGGAGAATTGTTGTGTTACACCTACCATCATCTGTACGGAATCCCGGTGACCTGTCTGCGCTTTTTCACCGTCTACGGTCCTCGCCAGCGTCCCGAGATGGCCATCCATAAATTCACGCGGCTGGTGGATGAAGGCCTCCCGGTGCCCGTTTTCGGCGACGGATCTTCGCGCCGCGACTACACCTATATTTCGGATGCCGTCGAGGGGGTCCTTCGGGCCCTGGCACACCCGCAGCTGTACGAAATCCTAAACATCGGGGAATCCCAGACCACCGAACTGCGGGATTTGGTGATCAAGATCGAGAAGGCCTTGAACAAAAAGGCTCAAATTCAAGACATGCCGCTTCAGGCCGGCGATGTCCCGCTGACTTTCGCGGACGTCAGCAAGGCCAAACGGCTTCTCGGGTACCAACCCCGAACGTCGATCGAGGAAGGTCTCAAGAAATTTGTGGAGTGGTATCGGGAAAATAAAAATCTCAAGAAGGAGAATCCATGAAGGTGCTGGTAACCGGGGGGGCGGGATTCATCGGCTCGCATATTGTGGACCGGCTGATCCAAGAGGGGCATGACGTGGTGGTGGTGGATAATCTTTCCAGCGGAAAAAGGAAGAATATCAACCGCGCCGCGCATTTCTATAAGATGGACATTCTCAACTCGAGGATCGAAAAGATCTTCAAGAAGGAAAAACCGGATTTGATCAGCCACCACGCCGCCCAGATGGACGTCCGCCGCTCCGTGGCCGATCCGATCTTTGACGCGCAGGTGAATATTCTGGGGTTCCTCAACGTCTTGGAAAACGCGGTTCGTCACGGGGCCAAGAAGGTGATCTTCGCCTCTTCCGGCGGCGCGGTGTATGGCGAACAGCAAACGTTTCCGACCCCCGAAACCCATCCGATCCACCCGGTTTCGCCGTACGGGATCAGCAAGTTGGCCGGCGAACACTACCTGTACTACTATCAGCAGGCGGCCGGCCTGAACTATGTGGCCCTGCGATATGCCAACGTCTACGGGCCGCGTCAAGATCCCTTCGGGGAGGCCGGCGTGGTCGCGATCTTCAGCCAGAAGACCTTGATGAATGACCAGCCGATCATCAACGGCAACGGCAAGCAGACGCGGGACTATATCTTTGTGGAAGACGTGGTCGAGGCCCACATGGCCGTGATCGACAACAGCATTCAGGGGATTTTTAATGTCGGGACCGGCAAGGAGACGTCGGTCAACCAACTCTTCCGCTATTTGGTCGAGATTTCAGGAGCAAAGGTTAAAGAGATCTACGGCCCGGAGAAACGGGGTGAGCAAATCCGCAGCGTGCTGGATTCCACAAAACTCAAGAAAGCGGCCGATTGGGAACCCAAGGTCGGCATCCATGACGGACTCAAGATGACGGTGGACTATTTCCGGACGACCCTCCAATTGACAACGTGAGCCCATGTGGTATTCTAAACGAGTGCAAAAGCTTTTCATTTGGCTTGACTTTTTTTTAAAAGCGCATAAACTATAGAAATCTAAATCCAAACTCTTTCCCGCTGCTCTTAACACAGGGGAATGACCCTGTGGAGAAAAGGACTATGCCTCTACCGCAACAGAAACGGAAGATGCTGGGTGAAATGCTGATCGCCGAAGGGCTGCTCAGCCGTGAACAACTCGAACGCGCGCTCAGCGAACAGAAGCTCCACGGCGGCCGGATCGGAACCATCTTCCGCGGCATGGGTTTCGTTACCGAAGAAGACATCATCAAGGTGCTCGGAAAGCAGATGGGCATCCAGCCGGTGGTGCTTTCCAGCATCATCATCGATCCGGATGTGGTCAAGATCATTCCAGAAACGATGGCCCGACGGCATCAAGTCATCCCGGTCTTCAAGAAAGACCGAGTCCTCACCCTGGCCATGGTCGATCCCCTTAATGTGTTTGCCATCGATGATCTGCGTCGGGCGACCGGCATGGAGATCCAGCCGGTTGTCAGTTCGGAGACCGAGGTGATGAAGGCCATCGATCGCTTCTACAGCGCGACGTCGACCATGGAAGAGGCGGCGAAAGAAGCCGATATCCAGGGATACGGCGTGATGCCGGAGGAGCAGGTGATCGATCTCCAGCGGATCGGGGACGACACGCCGATGATCAAGCTGGTGAACACCATGATCGCCCAGGCTGTCCGAGAAGGCGCCAGCGATATTCATATCGAACCGGATGCCGAGGTGCTCCGGATTCGCTATCGGGTGGACGGGATGCTCCGGGAGGTGATGACCCCGCCGCGGAATCTCCAGGCCGGCGTTGTATCCCGAATCAAGATTATGGCCGATCTGGACATCGCCGAGAAGCGGGTTCCTCAGGACGGCCGGATCCAGATGAAGGTGGGCGACAAGGACGTGGACATCCGACTGTCCACCCTGCCCACCATTTTCGGCGAGAAGCTGGTCATGCGGCTTCTGGACAAGGGCACTGTCCTTCTGGGTTTGGAGGAGATGGGGTTTTCGGCGGACACCTTAAAGAAGTTTGAAAAAATGATTCGTCGGCCGTACGGCCTTTTGCTCGTTACCGGCCCGACCGGGAGCGGGAAGACCACCACGCTCTACGCCGCGTTGAACCGCATCAGTTCCATTGAAAAGAACGTGATCACGATCGAGGACCCGGTCGAATATCAACTCAAGTACATCAATCAGGTCCAGGTGAATCCCAAAGTGGGCATTACATTCGCCAACGGCCTGCGGTCCATCCTGCGGCAGGATCCCAACGTGATCATGGTGGGCGAGATCCGGGATACCGAAACGGTGTCGATTGCGATCCAGGCGGCGCTGACGGGCCATCTGGTTTTCTCAACGCTGCACACAAACGACGCGGCGGGCGCGGTGGCCCGGCTGCTGGACATGGGCGCCGAGCCGTTTCTGGTCGCCTCGTCCCTGGTCGGGATCATGGCCCAGCGATTGGTGCGAAAGGTCTGCGCCCATTGTAAGAGTCCGTTCACGCCGCCGGCGGACCTGGTCAAGAGCCTGGATCTGGAAAAGCTCCTCAACGGACGAAAGGAGATCCATCTGGTGAAAGGAGCCGGCTGTCCGCAATGTCGGAATACCGGCTATGCGGGTCGGGTCGGCATCTATGAGCTGCTTCCCATCGATGAAGCCGTTCGAAGCCTGATTGTCGCCAAGGCCTCTTCCAGCGCGATCCGCAATCAGGCGGTCCAGTCCGGGTTCATCGGGTTGCGTCTGCACGGCCTGGCGGCGGCCCTCAAAGGCATCACCACACTGGAGGAAGTCTTGCGCGTCACTCAAGAAGTCGAGGCATAACATGCCGGTTTTCCAGTACCGCGCACGGGATAAATACGGTTCTTTGTCTACCGGCACGATCGAGACTTCCAGCCGGGACGCCGTGGCTTCGCAGTTGGATCATCTCGGTTACCACCCCGTTTTGATCGAGGAGATTCGGAAGGAACTCGGGGCGGCCGAACTCTTCGATCGGTTCACGCGCATTTCCCCCGAGAACCTGATCATCTTTTCGCGGCAGCTCGCCACGCTCATCTCGGCCGGCCTGCCTTTTATGACCAGCTTCGACGCCCTGATCGAGCAAACCGACAATAAACGACTGAAGAACGTGATCGTGCAGGTTCGCAAGGATGTGGAAGGCGGCAGCTCCTTTTCGGATGCCCTCGCGAAACATCCGACCGTGTTCAGCAATCTTTACGTGAGCATGATCCGCGCCGGCGAGACCGGCGGCGTGCTGGATGAAATCCTGCAACGTCTGGCGACCCTCGCGGAGCATGAAGCCGAAACCCGCGCCCGAATCAAGGCCGCCACCCGTTACCCCAAAATCGTGATCGGGGCCCTGGTGATTGCGTTCGTTATTCTGTTGCAGTTTGTGGTCCCCCGCTTTGCGGCCTTGTATGCCAACTTCAAAGCCAAATTGCCGCTGCCGACCCGCATCCTGATCGGGATCAACAATGCCGTCCAAAGCTATTGGTGGCTGATATTGGCCGTCATCGTTCTGGCCACTTTTGGGATCCGGGCCTACATCCGGACGGAAGCGGGACGGCTTTGGTGGGATGGGATGAAGATTAAGCTGCCGGTCTTCGGTCCTATCTTTCTGAAGACGGCCCTTTCCCGGTTCGCCCGTATCTTCGGGACCTTGACCCGCAGCGGACTTTCGATTCTGCAAACCCTCGAGATCGTTTCTCAGACAGTCGGCAATACCGTCATCTCGCGGGTGGTGGACAACATTCGGGACAGCGCCCGGCAGGGCCGCGGCATCGTCCAGCCGATGCAGGTCAGTCGGATCTTTCCACCGGTGGTGGTCCAGATGGTCTCCATTGGAGAGCAGACCGGGAAGATGGAGGAGATGCTGATGAAGGTTTCCGAATACTACGATCAAGAGGTGGAGTATTCCATTCGAAATCTGTCCACCTCCCTGGAGCCTCTGTTGCTGGCCGTCATCGGCGGAGTCGTTCTGTTTCTGGCCCTGGCCATCTTTATGCCTTGGTGGAATCTGATCAATGTCTTCAAAGGTGGCGGTGGGTAGATTCCCAGCGAGCAAGGCGAGCGAGAGGGGGAGACTCCGTCAGCGGAGGGGGCGACGTGAGCCCCTCTAATAATAAATTCGTGCAGCCCGGCAACGGTTTTGATAATGGGCTGTCTTCCTTCCTCTTCAAGCGACGCGTTCAACTCAGTCTCTTTTTTTTCATCCCTTTATTCCTGATCCTGTTTTCCCTCGCGCCGACCTACATTGCGGTCGCGCTGGTATCCCGGGCCGTCCTTTCTTCTGAAAAATTCGGTCCGGTCGCTGCCCTGGCCGGCTTTCACGCGTCCATCACCGGGATGATCCCGGTCTTTCTGATCATCGGGCTGATCGCACTGGCGGCCGGTCTCTTCATCGCCTATGCACTGGTCCAGCCTGTAAAGCGGCTCCAGGAAGCGATTCACAGTGTCACGATCGGAGATTTCAGGGCGGATCTCCGGTTAGACGCGACGGGAGAGTTCGCTTACCTGGGCCGAGACTTCAACCGGATGGTTTCAAAACTGGCGATGCAGGAACAACTCCAGCGAACGGAACGTCTGGCGGCTCTGGGGACGCTGGCCGCCGGCGTGGCGCACGAGATCCGAAACCCCTTGGGGGCGGTTAAAGGGTTGGCTCAACTCCTGCAGGAATCGGCCGATTCACCGTCTGAGAGAAAGTACGCCGAGACGATCGTGGGGGAAGTAAACCGGCTGGACACGGTGGTGGAGCGTCTCTTGCGGCTCGCCCGTCCGGCCAGTGGCCTGATCGAAAAAGTGGATCTGAACCGACTGGTTCATGATGCCGTTGAATTGTGCGGCTACGAACGAAACACAAAGCAAATTACGATCCTCCAGGAGTATGATCAACGGATCTCCGAAATCTTGCTGGACCGAGAAGCGATGCTCCAAGCCGTCTTAAATGTGCTCCGGAACGCCGTCCAGGCGATTCCAGGTGCGGGGACGATTCGGGTCAAGACGGCCTTGCGGGCCAAGCCGGACCCTTCCCAGGCACGGCGGGTGTCGATCGAGATCGCGAACACCGATTCGACGATTCCTCCCGCCGATTACAAGCGGATCTTCGATCCCTTTTACACCACGAAGGAAGGCGGAACCGGCCTGGGCTTGGCCATTACCCACCAGGTTGTGACCGCGCAGGGCGGGACGATCGAGGTCGAGAGCGGCCACGGCGAGACGGTCTTCGCGATCGAATTGCCGGTGAAATAATGGATGCCTCACCCAAAATCCTGATCGTCGACGATGAAGAGGGCATGCGGTTTTTTTTGAGCGAGGCGCTGAAAAAGGAAGGCTACTCCTTCGAGACGGCGTCGGACGGACGGGAAGCCCTTGAAAAACTGCAATCCGGACAGTGTAAGATCGTCCTGATGGACGTCAAGATGCCCCGTCTTAACGGCCTGCTGGCGTTGGAAAAAATGAAGGAGTTTGATCCGGATCTTGTGGTGATTCTCATGACGGCGTTCGGATCCAAAAAAGTGGCGATCGAGACCTTGCAGAAAGGCGCCTACGATTATTTTACAAAGCCGTTCGATCTGGACGAGATGCGAATCGTGATTAAACGAGCCGTGGAGCGTTGTCGGCTCACGGAGGAGGTCCGGCGGCTCCACCGGCACCTGGGTGAGGAATCGTCGGTGATGCTGGGAGACAGCCCGGCCATGCGGAAGGTTTTCGACCTGATCCGAAAAGTGGCCGACAGCGATGTCACCGTGCTGGTGACCGGCGAGAGCGGAACGGGGAAAGAGCTGGTGGCCCGGGCCATCCATCAGCAGAGCCCCCGCCGGCCTCGGCCGTTTCTGACCGTCAACTGCGCCAGCATCCCGGAGAGTTTGCTGGAGGCCGAGTTGTTCGGGCATGAAAAGGGGTCCTTCACCGGGGCGCATCAACAAAGGCTGGGTAAATTTGAGTTGGCCCATGAAGGAACCCTTTTTTTGGACGAAGTGGGCGAGATGACGCCGGGCATGCAGGCCAAGATCCTTCGCGTGCTGCAGGAACGCGAGATCGAACGCGTCGGCGGGGTCAAGCCCATTCCGGTGGACATCCGGGTCATCGCCGCGACGAATCAGGATCTGGGCGAAGCCGTGAAGACCGGCCGATTTCGCGAAGACCTGTTCTTCCGCTTGAACGTCGTGAATATTCATCTGCCCCCGCTTCGTGAGCGGCTCGAAGATATCCCGCTGCTCGCCCAATCGTTTCTCAAACTGTACGCTCAGAAATTCAATCGCCGTGTCGGCCGGATCGATGAGCAGGCCAAGACCTGGCTGCTTCGTCAACGGTGGCCGGGAAACATCCGGGAGCTTGAAAACGTGATCCAGCGGGCGGTCGTCTTAGCGGAGGCCGATGTTCTGGATTTGAATGATCTTCAGGACGCCGTTCAGTCTCCGATCGAAGACCATTCTGAACCCATAGGGACCGGACGTCTTCGCGACCATTTGGAGCGAATCAGTTCGGATATCGAGAAAAAATTGATCGAGCAGGCGTTGGCCGAGGAGCATGATCAAAGAAGCGCCGCCGCAAAGCGTCTCGGCATCAGCCGGAAGCACCTTTATAACAAAATGAAGAAATATGGACTTGTGTAATGGCGGTGACGTTTGTGTACAGGATTACTCACGGTTTTTGGCATCTGCTATAATGGTATTGGTTAACAGGCTAAAATATCGCAGGGTAACCTGTCCGAGCCCGTTGGCATGAGTTTTGCTTGATGTCTAGGAGTGGTTAGCGAAACTGTCCGGGTCATGGATTCAAAAAACATAGATGCGGCTCAAAGGGGAACAGGGCCTTGGAATCGTTGATACACTGATTGTTCTGGTCCTGATCTCGATCTTCATCGGGGTGCTGCTCCCCAAGTATCAGCGAATGGCGCAGGAGGCGCGTGAGGTGGCCTTGCAGATTTCCTTGGGAAATATACGGAAGGCGATGCAAATGTACGTGCTTACCAAACAAAAAATCCCGACCGATCTGCGGGTTCTGATGAATGAACGATATGCTTTTCCTATCAAAGAAGGAACCATCTTTACCGATCAGTATTTGAAGGCCATTGCATTAGATGAAGCAGGCTATCCAATGGATCCGTTCGGCAATCGATTCGGATATGATCCTTCGAACGGCCGCGTTTATTCGACGACGAAAGGGTACGAAAAGTGGTGATCGACAGTTCTTGATAAAGGTGGAAAAGGAAAGGCATTGTGATTAATGAAATGATGGAAAGATGGAGCATCAATCCATAAACCCTACACCAAAACAAAGGAGAAAGAACATGAAGATGCTAAAGAATGAAAAAGGTTTCACGCTGATCGAGTTGGTCTTGATTATCGTAATCCTGGGCATTCTGGGCGCCGTGGCGACGGTACAGTTCGGAAACATTATCCGCGATTCAAAAGATTCGTCCGTTGTGGGCGGGGCGGCTTCCGCGAGTGCGCAGCTTGCGATAGGGATCAATGCGGCCAAAACGCTTCCGACAGCAACCGCAGGAACCGGGAACTGCAACACCGGCACCGGTGGAGATAACAGTTTTAATGACAGGGTCTATAGCTGTCTTTCATTCACAGGCGGTGTATTTAAAGGCGGCTTAGAGAATCCAACAACAACTAACAATTTCAATATTTGCACCGGGGCGGCTTGTGCTGGCGCAACGGGAACCGGCTGCGGCTCAATTACGGAACGGTTTGTGAGGGTTACCTATACCAGTACGACCGGCGCGCTCGCCGTTACCTCACCAACTGGCTGTGCATCGTAATAAACGGCTGGGTGGTCTGACAAGGGATTAAATCAGCCGTGTTGCATCTGTAGAGAGGCAGGGAGAGGGTTTTCCCCTCTCCCTGCCTCATATTAAGATAAGAGAGCATGAACGATGTGGAGTAGGCGGGGTTTTCGCTTGCGCGCTGGGTGAGTCGACTTTCTGAGTAGGGTGCGAATCTTGTTTCCCCATCGAATCGCAAGCGGGATGTCTTCCCCTTGCGATCTTTTTTTTGAGGGTATAATGAAAGAGTGAGCCAATAGAATGATCGTTAAGAATGAAAACGGTTTCACCCTGATCGAACTGGTCCTAACCATTATTATTGTCATCATCTTGGCCACTGTCGTGTCCCTGGGTCTTTCCGGTCTTTCAACCGCCCGGCTGAACAATGCAGTGAATAAAGTGGTCGGCGACCTGAGATATGCCCAACAACTGGCGATCAGCACGCAAAGCCGCCACGGGATGACGGTGGATCCTTCGGCGGCCCAGTACACGATCTATAGGACTCCGGCCACAGCCGTTCCGGACCCGTCCAATCTGGGAAAGAACCTGGTGGTAATCTTTAATGACTATCAGCAGGGGCAGCTTGCCGGGGTGGTCTTTGCCTCGGCCACGCCGTTCACGACGGTCCCGCCGGCCTGCGGTGCGGCGCGCAGCGCGATCGAGTTCAACAGCATCGGCGCACCGACCGATACCGGTGGAACAGTCTTGACTTGTACCTATACCCTTACCCTGAGCTATGCGGGGAATCCCTGGCAGATTACGATTCAACAGAACACGGGCAACTTGACCTACTAAAATGAAGACGAAAGGATTTACATTGATTGAAGTGATTCTAACCATCGTGATCCTCGCGGTCGCGATCCCGGGCCTGATCTCGGCCGTCAGTTTCATGACCCAGAGCCAAGTGAACACCATCGGAACGACGATAGCGGCCGATCTGGCCCAGGATAAGATGGAGGAGATCATGGGGGACAGGATGAATCCGGCCAGAGGTTTTGCCTGGATCGTCAATGGCGCTCACTATCCAAACGATACCCCGATGACGGGCTATAACCGGACCGTGAATATCATCTGTGGGACGTCGCTCGACCTCAACACAAACGTCCCCCCATGTACAAGTGCAAATGCAACGGATTACAAACGCATCCAGGTCACGGTCAGCGCATCGGGAATCGGGCCGAGCGTGCCGGATGCGGTGCTGTATTCCGTGGTGACCAATCATTAAGATGCGAAACGAGCGCGGCGTTACATTGATCGAAATGATCCTCTCAATCGTCCTGATCGGGATCATCGGGACGGTTGCGGCCGGGGCGTTTCTCTATTCAACCGAAAGCGTACTGACCGGGAACAATGTCCGTGAGGCGACGCAGGTTAATCGTCTGGCGATGGACCGGATGGTTCGCGAGATGCGGAATGTGGCGGATAACACGAGCGTCGTGGCGGCCGGCGCCTCGACCTTCACGTTTGTAGATACGGGCGGAAACAATATCAGTTTTACGCTGGCGGGGACCAACCTCAATCGCGTTAGCGCGACGACCGATACACTGGCCGCGAACGTTTCGGCGTTAGCCTTCACCTATTTCACCAACACGGGGGCGGCGGCGGTGCCGAACCTGTCACCGGCCGCGACTGATATCTGGTGGGTCCAGATTGCCCTCACGGTGGGCACCGGTTCGTCGGCGGTCCAATTCCGGTCCCGCGTTCACCCGCGGAGCTTTTGATGGAGGCGATGGCATGAAACCTCTCCAATGGCAGAGTCAGCGAGGTGCCAGTCTCCTTATCGTTGTGGCGATTCTATTGATCGTCGGAATCATCGGTGCGGTCTTTGTATCGCTGATCGGCAACGAAAGCTTCACGGCCATGAACCAGTCGGCCGGTCTGCTGGCGTTCGGGGTTGCAGATGGCGGGGTGGAGTTTGAACAGTACAATCTTGCGCAGAACGTGGATTGGTACCGGAGCACGACGGATCCCATGCCGTCCTCGAACCGGACGCTGGGCACGGCCCCGAATACCGGCAGCTTCACCGTCAGCACCAACCTGCCGGCGACACGGCTGCGGCGACGGATTCCGAATGGGGTCACAAACGCGGACATCTGCGTTTATACCACGGCCCAGTTCACACCGCCGGCCGCCGGCTACCTGCAGATCGGGGATATCGGGCAGGATCCGTTTGAGTTTGTTCATTACAACAACATCGGGGCTTCGCCGGGCTGTGCCGCCGAATTCGCAGGCATTACGAGAAATCAGGCGATCAGTGGGGTTACAGGAACGGCCCAGGCGCATGAACGCGGGGAGCCGGTTTACCCCGTTACGACACTGTTGGACGCGCTGGCCAATAACTGTACTGCCCTGGCCTCTCTCAGGATCACGAACCATCCCAAATTTCTGACGGCCGGGACGCTCTCGATCTTAACCAACACCACTCCCGGTACGGTCGCCTGGGAGGAGATCAGCTATACCGGCTCGACCCGTGACTTGGTCTTGGGAGTGATGACCCTTCTCGGCGTGCAACGTTGCCGGAACGGGACTGCATCGGCCGCTCAGTTCGTCGGAAATCCCATTACGCCGATCCTGGCGGAGGGAACGCTCGGCACGCCGGATTATGAGGCCGAGATCGTCTCGACCGGGACGACGCCGGTGGTCGTGGTGGGCAGCGCCAACCGCGTGATCCGGAAGACGGTCCAACGATAAAGAAAGCGGGTGCTCTGATGAAGATGAAATGGATAACCTTTGCGATGACGGCGATTTTCCTCGGGCTTTGGCAGTCCTCGGCCGAGGCGGCTTGTGCCTATACTGCAGTTCAGATAGGTCCGGTGCCGTCTGAACTCACAATGGGAAGCACTGCAACGATTACTTACAGGATTACGAACAATGTTACCGCGGGTGGAATATGCGCTGCCACCGACAGAATCTACCAGGTGCGATTCAAAATTGCCGGAACACTCAGCACCTTTAATGTAGCGTCAACCGTTCCTCCGTTAAACTGGAATACCGATCCCGGCAAGTCAACAACGACCCAAATGTATTTCATGGCTAATTCATGGGCGGATTCCATTCTCCCCGGCGCTTCCAAGGATTTTAACTTTGTTATCAACGTCGGCACCTCGTCGGCGGATGTTACGGAAACGCTCAAAGAAGTCCGCGCAAGATGGACTAACCAAACCACGGCATTCCCTGCTCCCACCGCTGAGCCGACACAGACTGGAAGCGTAAGGTGTACTACCGCTGCATGCAAAGGGTCTTGGACTTTGAAATCGCTGTCTATGACTCTCGTGCCGTCAACTTTCAACATAGGGACCGGCTGCCAATTTACGCTGACCATGACGGTGACGAACAAATCAACATCTGGACCAATTACTGTAACCTCAGTGCCAAAGCCGCCGACACGAACAGGCGTGAGCGCCACAACAACCTCTATCCCTCCCGATCTGAGCCTGGCCGCCAACGGTGGAACGGGGACCATGATCTGGACATACACTGCCGGTGCCACGGCAGGCACGCTTACCTTCACTGCCTATGCCCAGGACAGCACAGCAACGCGAAAATCATCATCTGTAACTACTGCGACCATAACCATTTCCACAGGCGTCAGTTGCAATCTTACTGCCACCATTGCTGTTACGGCTTGCCTCTTCACAGGCGATACGGCCACCTTTGTCATGACCGTGACAAATAACACGGGAGGCGCAGTAACTGCTGTTACACCGTCGGCCCTCACAAAATTCACGACCGGTGCAGCCGCGATCGGCGCATTCACAGGACCGGCCCCCGCCTCCATAGCAGCCATTGCCAACGGCGCCTCGGGAACATTTACATGGACCGCGCCGGTGACGGGAAACGTGAATGACACCTACTATGTGACCGGCTTCGCCACGGCAGCCGGTCCGATTACGACAGCGACTGCAACGTCCAATACAGGGCGCGTGGGCGGGTATACCGTCGCCGTAAGTCCGGCATCAACAAACGCCGGCAGCACCAACCAGGAATTGAGCTGGACGATCACGAACAACGGCTGCGCCGATGTGAAACAGGTCCAGATCACGGTCCCCGCGGGCTGGGGCCTGCCGGTCACGGATACCTATTCGATGATCGACCAGTACAATCCGCCCAATCCCGGAACGAATCCGATCGAGGATATCTGGACAGTTTCCGGCGCCAATCCCGTCACCTTCGCCGCGACGATCTTGCCTCCCAGCGCGAGCACGGATGTCCTCCCGCTCATCGGGGGTTCGCCCAAGGACGGTACCTTCAATCTGGTCTTTCCAACGACGCCCTCTTCGACCGGGACCAGCAGCTTCCAGATCACAATCACGGATACGAACAATACATCCGTCACTCGGACCACGGATGTCACGGTGAACGCATTTAACTCAGGAAGCCCGGATCCGAACGCAAACGGGACCGGGGCCACGCGGGAGGATTTCCCTTAAGTTTTTAGTTCTAGAGGCGCCGGTATCTCTTAAGACACCGGCAAAACCGACAAAGGAGGAAATCATGGGCTGGATGATTTTCATGGGTCTGATCGCACTGGTCGTCGGCGGATTGCTGATCGCCGCGCCGGGCGCGTTGTTGAGGATGAGCGGGGAATTGAACCGCGTGGTGACCCGGATTGACGAGCAGGTCGTCAAGTATCGGATCGGTTTTGGAGTCAGCTTGATCCTGGCCGCGATATTCCTCTTCTTTTATGCTTACATGATGGGCCGTGCACGATAAAAGCGCCGGTTCCGAATCAGAGCCGGGTTAAAAATAAGTACGAGGCGGGGATCCAAGAGAGCGCTTGACAATCCCGCCTTTTTTGGTACACTGAACCTTAGAAAAATAAATTTACAAATAGATTTATACACGAGATTCATACATGGACCGCGGGAATAAGACGATGAAAACCGCCGAGATTCTGAAAAAAGTCGACATTCCTCGACACAAGCTCTACTACCTCGAACAGAAGGGATACATTACGCCCAAACGCGTTCCGATGGGCGATCTGGAGGCGCGTGAATATTCGGAAGAGGACACGCTAAAGATCATGCTGATCTGGAAATATCTTAAACGGGGGTTCAAGCACAAGACGGCCTATCAGAAGGCGATCGAGGAGATGAAGGCAAGCGGTGCTTCGGTCCGCAGGTTGTTTTAATGGATGGCATTGGGTGGGGATCATGAAAGGGTCTTTGCTGGCCTGGGTGAAACCGAAGCGACATCTTCTCGGATTGGACATCGGCCGGAGCGCGATCAAGGTGGTCCAACTGGCCTCGACCCGGAAGGGTCTGGTTCTAAAATATGCCGGGCTGACCGAACGGCCGCCCATGGATCGAACCGCCCCACCCGATCAGGATGGAGGCGCCCCCCTGGCCCTTCATGACGTGTTGAAGGAAGGCCGACTCAAACGACAGAAGATCGCGATCAATTTTGGCGGGCGCAACCCGATCATACGGTACATTTTGCTGCCGAAGATACCCAAAGATGAATTGGCGGAAGCGGTCCGTTGGGAAGCCAAGAAACTGATCCCGTTCCCGATCGAGGAGGCCGTGATGGATTATCTCATCGTCGGAGAAACTCAGGAGCGTGAGCTCAAACGGATCGAAGTGTTGTTGGTCGCAACCGAACGGACCGCCGTGATGAGCCAGATCGGGTCCCTCAAGCGGATCAACCTTCCCATTGTGGCGATGGACGTGAATCCCCTGGCCCTCTTCAATACCGTCAAATTGAATTACAAATCGGATCTGGATGAAAACCTCGTCTTCGTGGATATCGGTGCCGAGAAGATGGACATCAGTATCTCGAAACGGAGTGTATTACGGTTCACGCGAAATGTCCAGCTCGGAGGGGAAGATATTACGCAGGCGATCGCGCAGGGATTAGGGGTTGAACGGGAGGAGGCGGAGCAACTGAAACGGCAAAAAGGGCTCTCCGGCGCAGGGGCGGGCGAAGGGGACGCCGGTCCGTCCAAGGATCAAAACGTACGGCGGCTCGAAATCATCAAGGCCGAGGTGGACCGGATGGTCCTGGAAACGCAACGATCCATGGATTACTACCGCGCCCAGTTCCGGGAAGGCTCGGTCAAAAAAATCGTGTTGATGGGCGGAGTCGGCCTCATGCCTGGATTCCAGGAATACTTTGCGTCCTATTTCGATGCCAATGTGGAATTAGACGACCCGTTCGCAGAAATCCTCTGCGATGAGACGGCATTTCGAGAGATCCGGTTGATGGCACCCCGATTCTCAACCGGCGTGGGACTGGCCCTGAGGACGACGGATGTTTGAGAGAATAAGACCCTTGAGCGCGGAAGATCCATGAAGTCGCATATTAATTTAATGGCCCCCGAGATCCTATTTGGGGAGAAACCTTTCTCCTTCAAACAGAGGGCCGTTCCGATGGGCGTGGCCGGCGGTGTTATCCTTTTGGCTGTTTTTTCTTTAGGCTATATGTGGAAAGTGAACCTGCTGAAGAAAGAAGTGCGTGAGCTCACCGTTCAGCGGGACAAAACTCAACAGGAATTGGCCCGGCTCAACGGAGAGATCGGAAGCTTGGCCAAGGAGACGCAGGCCGGTCAGGAGGTCACGGCGCAGCAACTTGCGGCCATGAAGGACCTCCTGAAAAACCGCATCCTTTGGTCGGACATCGTACGGGAAGTGAGCTTCCTTGTGCCGGACGGGGTCTGGCTGACGCGCGTAGAAAGCACGGATTCGAAATCCGGCGGCCTTTTACCCTCCTCAACCGAAGCCGGGCTTCGCTTTGTCGGCGTAGCCCAATCGCAGTCCGCCATCAACCTTTTTATTTCGGCCCTTGAGCGCTCTCCCCATTACGGGTATGTTTCATTGGTCTACGCTCAAAAGGGAGGTGGAGAGGGTGTGCAGGGGATGAGTTTTGAGTTGACGGCGAGTTTACGTTAACCAAGGAAAGCCGTGGCGCTGACCGATTATCTTACAAAGCTGGACTTTAGCAAACTCACGATGCGCGAGCGCGGTCTGGCGGTCCTGACCCTCGGTGCTGTTTTATTCCTCTTTTTGAGCTATTTCATGATCCCGATGGTCCGGAGCGCAAAAAACCTGACGGTTCAAAGGGTTGCTCTCAAAGCCGAAATCGATCAAGGAATGACGCAGATCCCCTTGCTCCGGAAACGGGCCGAAGAACTTTATAACTCGTCACAGAGCAAAGAAGCAAGCGCCGAGTTTGCGGGAAAGGCGGGGGATCTGTTTCCGGGCGGAAGCCGGCTGTCGGTGCTGTTGGAGGAGATGACACGGCTGGCCCGTTTGCGGCAGATCGAGTTTGTATCGATTCGTCCGGAATCCGTCGAGGATAAAGGGGCCTATCTCCAACTCACGCTTCAGATTGATGTCCAGTCCCGGTTTCGCGAATTGGGAGATTATCTCCTGATGCTGGAGAATTTGCCGCGCGCGGTCGTCGTGAAAGAGGTCAAAGTCGAGACTCGGCCCGACATCAACCCGTCCATTATGGCGCATTTGAAGACAATAACGTATCTGGGCAAGGAATGAGACGCGAGGGGTAAGGCGTGAGGGGTGAGGGAGGAATGGGGAATAAAGTGTTGAAGGTTGCATTTGCATTCATTCTCGCGGTCTGGCTGTTGACGAATTTCCCTTCGTTCTTACGGGCCCAACCGCTTTCCGAGATCAATACCCAATGGCTGGAACGTCAAGAGAAAGCCCTGCAGTGGGGAAGGGATCCGTTTGTGCTTCCCAACCCATCGGCCGGTACGGGATCGGAGCCGGAGGGTGAGTTCCATCTCAGTGCGATTATCTATCGATCGGGACGGGGGGTGGCGATCATCAACAATAAGATTCTGCGAAAAGGTGATATGATTGAGGGAAGACAGATCACCGAGATCTTGGAGGATCGCGTGGTGCTGCAGGGGCCCGCAGGAGAAAAGGAACTGCGGGTCAATAAATTTGTATTAGGCCATTAGACCTAAGAGGAGGTCTCCATGGGGTGGGGGCGTCACAAAAAAACTGTTAGGATGATTTGGGTCCTGATCGTGATGGTTTGGATGACGAGCCATTCAATGGCCTCTGCGGCCGCGACCGGTCAGGGGACGATCAACGTTAAAAAGGAGTCCAATGACGCGGATGGATCCATCTTTACCATGGAATTCCGGGATGCGGATCTGAAGGATGTCCTCCGGGCTTTGGGGCAGGAGGAAGGTTTCAATGTGATCATTGGGGAAGATATCACCGGCCGGCTGACCTTGAGTTTCCAGCGGGTCACCGTTCGAGAAGCATTTGGTGCCATCCTTAAGATCAACAACCTTGTCTCGTTTCAGGATGGGACCATCATCCGGGTCGTTAAATCGCCCTTTGCGGAGGGCGTAAATAATATGACGACGCAGATCATTCCAGTTAACTTCGGCGATGCCAAAGTGAACGCCGACTCCATACGGAGTCTTTTGAGTAAACAGGGCAGCGTTTCGGTCGATTCACGGACCAATTCGCTGATTGTCCGTGATCTTCCGGATAACGTCGTCAAGATCGTGTCGATCATGAAAAGTCTCGATAGCCGAACGCCGGAAGTTCTGATCGAGGCGCGCATTGTGGAGGCCAGCACAAACTTTACACGGGAGCTCGGTATCCAGTGGGGCGGCAACTTTTCCAATCAGACGAATCGGGGAACCTATCAGGTGACCGGGGCCACGAGCAACCCCGGCGGTTCCGGTTCAACACCGTTGCCGCTGACCGGCGGCGCGGGATTGAGCGGCAACAACTTTGTGGTTAATCTACCCGCCACGGTCGCACAGGGGACAGGTGGAGCGCTCGGATTTACTTTTGGAAATGTGGCCAGTACCCGACAGTTGGATCTGCAGTTGTCGGCCATGGAAGATTCCGGTCACGGACGGATCCTGTCCAATCCCCGGGTGTTGACCATGGATAATAAAGATGCCCTGATTTCAAGCGGGACGGAGATCTTTATCCAGAGCGCGGTTCTAAGCGGCTCGACCAGCACGGGAACCACCGGAACAACAAGTTCCGGAACATCGACCGGGGCCACCGGCGTTGGCGGGTTAACCAAGATCGATGCAAAGCTGGAGCTGACGGTAAGGCCCCACATTACGCCGGACAACCAAGTGGTGATGCATGTGAAGGCCGATAAGAAAGAACCCGATTTCAACCGGGAGGTCCAGGGTATTCCGCCCCTATCGACCCGGACGGCCGAGACGGATCTGTTGGTCAAAGACGGTGAGACGATCGTCATCGGCGGTATCTATACTCGGAACGAGTCGGTGGACACCCAAGGGATACCGTTCCTGTCGCGGATCCCCATTCTGGGGTGGTTGTTTAAAAAAGAGAACAAAGTGGACAACCAAAGCGAGCTGATGATCTTTATCACACCGACGATCTACAAAGGAAGCTGATCCTTGCCGAAAGAGTTGGTCGTTTTGATCACGACCCCAACTTTCAAGGAAGCCCGTGCGATCGGGAAAAAACTGGTCGAGGAAAAACTGGCGGCCTGCGCCAATATCATCCCTCGGGTCGAGTCGGTATTCTTCTGGCAGGGCCGGATTCGTCAGGAGCGGGAATCCCTGATGGTTATTAAAACGCAGCGGTCTGTATTTGGACGCCTCATGAAGCGCGTTAAATCCCTCCATCGTTATTCTGTTCCGGAGATTATTGCCCTGCCGATCACCCGGGGTTCGAAAGAGTACCTCCAGTGGATCCGTGAAACCACACGGTAGCGGTCCGACCCTTCATGAAAGAAAAACCGCGGACAACCCGGCAACTTGAGGGGTATTATCGACGGCTGCTGAAAGCTTATGGTCCCCAGCATTGGTGGCCCGCGGACAGCCGGTTTGAAATCATGATCGGGGCGATCCTGACCCAAAATACCGCTTGGAGAAATGTGGAACGGGCCGTGGCCAATATAAAGCGGGAAGGACTCATGACGCCGCGGGCGCTCCATCGAGTCTCCATGAGGCAATTGGCCGAAATGATCCGCCCATCCGGTTACTTCAGAGTCAAGGCCGGACGAATAAAGGCATTCGTACGATTTCTGATCCAACAGTATGAGGGCGATTTAAGACGCATGATGTCTGAACCGGTAGGCATCCTGCGTTCGAAACTGCTTTCCGTGAAAGGGATTGGGTCTGAAACGGCCGATTCGATTTTGTTGTATGCAGGGGATGTTCCGGTTTTTGTCATTGATGCCTACACGCGACGCGTGTTAAGCCGGCACCGATTGATCCCCTCCAAGGTGTCGTACGATCGTCTGCAACGCTTTTTCATGGACCATCTTCAACCCCGTGCCGCTCTTTATAATGAATACCACGCCCTGTTGGTGAAGGTCGGTAAGGAGCATTGTAGACCCACGCCGGCCTGTCAGGGATGTCCTTTGAAGGTTTACCTAAACGGGAAACAGCCCAAGATATAGTAGAGATCAAATAAAATCGTCTATATATGGTATTTTAAACTGTATTATTGTGCTTGCCGGAATCAGAATTTCTGCTATCTTAAATAAGTAAAGATGGATGCGAAATGGAAAAAGCGGTTCTAAAAAGAGCAAAAATTTCTTGACAAGCTTTTTGGGGTATGGTACCATCACCCCGCATTTTTGCGAGGTTACTATATGAAAACATTGAAGGATTCGTACACGGTAATGATTATACCGACGCCCACCTCTAGGGCGTATCGATTCAGCTTAAGCAAGCAAGCCCTCAAGACTATTTTAGGAACCACGATCGTTGCGGCCGTTCTTCTACTGGTTTTTATTATTCAGTATTCTTATATGGTTCGTGATATGTGGGAGTTGAAGTCGCTCCGGAAAGAGACCAAGGCTCAGAAGATTCAAATCCAGGCTTTCGCCTCTAACATTACCGATTTGCAAAAACAGATGACACGCATCAAGGATCTGGACACCAAGCTTCGGGTGATCACGGACATTGGTCCGCCGCCGGAAAACGACCAACTCAAAGGTATGGGTGGACCGGAAGAGCGCGGGGCGGATGCGGTTTCTGAAACCGGGAATGTGCAGCCGGAGGACCTCAGAAAGATGGATGAGAATCTCAACCGGCTCAAGTCGGATGCGGCGGTCCAAGAGTTAAGTTTCGAGGAACTGACGGAGGCTATGAAAGACCGACGTTCCTTGTGGGCGTCGACCCCTTCCATCTGGCCCGTTCGAGGGTGGTTGACATCGGGATTTGGAAATCGAATCTCTCCATTCACCGGAAGCGTTATGATGCACCACGGGATCGATGTGGCTTCGCGTCGGGATACCCCGGTCATGGCCCCGGCCGGCGCCGTGGTCAGTTACGAAGGATTCGATAGCGGTCTCGGCAAGGTGGTTAAACTCAATCACGGTTACGGAATGCAGACGATCTACGGACACCTGTCCAAGGTGAACGTCCGGATCGGTCAAAAGGTTAAACGGGGAGACGTGATTGGTTTTGTCGGCAACACCGGATTGTCGACTGGTCCCCATTTGCATTACGAGGTCTACGTCAATAATGTCCCGGTCAATCCTCTGAGGTACATCCTCAATTAGTACATTTCCATTTCATAGAATCGTTTTGGCGGGGAGCAGGTGGACTATTTTGCACGGCCCGCTTGCTCGATTATCCATAGCTGTTCCGGTTAGAGTTCCGGGGCGGATTGTAGGGAGGGGTCAGCGTAATGAGTAAAGGAAAGGTGAAGTGGTTCAACGAGAAAAAAGGTTATGGGTTTATTGAACAAGAGGGCGGTGGAGACGTCTTCGTCCATTTCTCGGCGATTCAGGGAGATGGATTTAAAACATTGACCGAGGGTCAGGAGGTGGAGTTTGATGTGGTGGATGGTAAAAAAGGTCCACAGGCATCGAATGTGACAAAGGCGCAGTAACCAACCGTAGAGATGATGATTCCATAAAACCCCGACAAGGCTTCCGCTTTGTCGGGGTTTTTTTGTGTGATAACCTTTTTGCGTGCCTTTTTAATGTTGTGGTATTATAATAGAACAATTTTTGAGCAGACGCCATCATGTTGGGAATACTGATCCGAAAAGTCATCGGGACCAAGAACGATCGGGAGTTGAAACGATTAGCCCCCGTGGTACAGCGGATTTCCGCCTTCGAACCGGCCGTCGCATCGTTGGACGATCAGCAACTGCGGTCGAAAACGGAGGAGTTTCGGTCCCGATTGGCCGCCGGCGCGTCGCTGGAGGATGTTCTCCCCGAGGCCTTCGCCGTGGTGCGGGAGACGTCGAAACGCCGGTTGGGGATGCGGCATTTCGACGTGCAGCTCCTGGGCGGAATCGTTCTGCATGAAGGCAAGATCTCCGAAATGAAAACGGGCGAGGGTAAGACGCTCGTGGCCACGCTCCCGTTGTATCTGAATGCCCTGCCCGGACTCGGTGCGCATCTGGTTACGGTGAATGACTACCTGGCCAAACGGGATGCGCAGTGGATGGGTCCGATCTACCATGCGCTGGGTTTATCGGTGGGCGTGATCCAGCACGAGGCCGCTTTTCGATTTGACCCGACCTACGAAGCGGCCGACCGCCGCCTGCAACACCTGCGGCCGGTGAGTCGGCCCGAGGCCTACCACGCCGATATCACCTACGGGACCAACAACGAATTCGGGTTCGACTATCTCCGCGACAACATGACGGTCGATTTGAGCCAGGGCGTTCAGCGAGAGCTCCACTTTGCCATCGTGGACGAGGTCGACAGCATCCTGATCGATGAGGCCCGGACGCCGTTGATCATCTCCGGCCCGACCGAAGAGTCCACGGACAAATACTATCGGATCAATCAAATCATTCCGGCGCTCAAAGAATCGGAGGACTATACCGTTGAGGAAAAAACCAAAACGGTGACCCTGACGGAGGAAGGCAACGCGAAGGTCGAGCGACTCCTGGGGGTGTCGAATCTGTACGACCTGTCGAACATGGAGCTGGTGCATCACGTCATTCAAGGCCTCAAGGCCCATACCCTGTTCAAAAGGGACGTGGACTACGTCGTCAAGGACGGCGAGGTGATGATCGTCGATGAGTTTACCGGCCGGCTGATGCCGGGCCGTCGCTGGAGCGACGGGCTGCACCAGGCAGTCGAGGCGAAGGAAGGGGTGAAGATCGCCAACGAAAACCAAACGCTGGCCTCGATCACGTTCCAGAACTACTTCCGGTTGTACAAAAAACTGGCCGGGATGACGGGCACGGCCGATACCGAAGCGGCGGAATTTGCGAAAATCTACAATCTCGACGTGATGGTGATCCCGCCCAACCGGAACATGATCCGGAAAGATTATGCCGATGTCGTGTACCGGACCGAACCTGAAAAATTCAATGCGATTGTCGACGAAGTGGGCGAGCTTAATCAAAAAGGACAGCCGGTTCTCGTGGGGACGATCTCCATTGAAAAATCCGAACGGTTGAGCGGCCTCCTCAAGCATCAGGGGGTCAAGCACTCCGTCTTGAATGCCAAGTACCATGAAAAGGAGGCCGAGATCATCGCGCAGGCCGGGAGCAAGGGCGCCGTGACGATCGCGACCAATATGGCCGGGCGCGGAACGGATATCCTCCTGGGAGGGAACCCCGAATTTCTCTTCAAGCGGCATCTCATTCAGCAAACCGAGATGCCGCCGGCCGAGCAGGCGCGGCTTCTGGAGCGGATCAAAAAGGAGTGCGAGGCCGAAAAAGCGGAAGTGGTGACGCTGGGCGGGCTTCACATCCTGGGCACCGAGCGTCATGAGAGTCGCCGGATCGACAACCAGTTGCGGGGCCGGGCCGGCCGGCAGGGGGATCCGGGATCGTCGCGGTTTTACCTTTCCCTGGAAGACGATCTCATGCGGATTTTCGGCTCCGAGCGCATCTCGGGGCTGATGCAGCGGCTCGGAATGGAGGAGGGGATTCCCATCGAACACCGCATGGTTACCCGCGCCATCGAGAACGCTCAGAAAAAGGTGGAGGCGCATAATTTCGATATCCGGAAGCAGTTGCTCGAGTACGACGACGTGATGAATAAACAGCGCGAGGTGGTCTACGAACAGCGGCGGCGGGTTCTTCGCGGCGAAAATTTGACCGATCTGTTCCTGGGCATGATCGATGATCGGTTGAACGAAATCCTGGATCTGTACTGTCCGGAAGGGGTTTACCCCGAGGAATGGGATTTCAAGGGGCTCAACGAAGCGCTCGCCCGACAGTTTGCGATGAACCCCGAGGCCGAATCGGAGATGAAAGACCTGGGACGCACGGCCCTGCGGGAGCATCTCATTCAGAAGATCGATGAGGCTTACAAAAAGAAAGAGGCCGAATTGGGCGAGCCGCTGATGCGTCAGTTGGAAAAGATGGTGACGCTTCGGGTTATGGATACCCAGTGGAAAGATCATCTCCTGGCGATGGATTACCTGAAGGAAGGAATCGGCCTGCGGGGTTACGGGCAGAAGGATCCATTGGTGGAATACAAACGGGAAGGCTTCCAGATGTTCGCGGCCATGATGGACCGCATCAAGAACGACGCGGTGGAACATCTCTTCAAGATCCAGGTGGTCAAGGATCAGCCCGCCCCGGCGGCCCGTCCGGCTGCGGTTCCCCCGCCGCAGCGGCTTCAGTTCAGCCGCGGCGATGCTGCGGCCCAGCCCAAAACGGTTCACCGGGACGTTCAGAAGGTCGGCCGAAACGACCCTTGTCCCTGTGGAAGCGGAAAGAAATATAAAAAATGCCACGGAAAATGACATGTCTGCTGCGATTCGCAGCATGCAGGTCGGGAGCCCCATGCTGAAAATCGCCGGCATCCAGATGAGATGCTCCAGGGACCCCGACGCGAATCTTCGAAAGGCCCTCGAAATGATCGCCCTGGCCGCGGAACGAGGGGCGAGGATCATCGCCACACAACAGCTTTTCAGCCTGCCCTGGTTTGCCTTCGAGAGCCGGGAGGATCCTTTTCGATGGGCCGAGCCCATCGACGGTCCGACCGTTTCAACGCTTCAGGCGGAAGCCCGGAAACACGGCGTGGTGTTGGTCGGAACTTTTTTTGAGAAGGACGGGGATTCCTACTTCAACACGTCGGCCGTGATCGAAAAAGACGGAGCCTTGATCGGACGTTACCGCAAGGTGCATCTCCCCCAGATCCCCCTCTGGGAAGAAAAGACCTATTTCAAATCGGGCGATCTGGGCTTCCCGGTCTTTCAAACCTCCTATGCGCGGATCGGCGTTCAGATCTGCTGGGACAATTTTTTCCCGGAGGGCAGCCGGATCATGGCCCTGCAGGGCGCGCAGATCATCCTCGCCCCGACCGCGGCGGCCTTCGCTTCCCAGTCCCGCTGGGAAAAGATGATCTGTGCCAACGCCATCGCGAACAACGTCTTCATTCTTCGGATCAATCGGGCCGGCAAGGAAGAACGACAAACGTTCTATGGCCGGAGCTTCTGCGTCAATCCCTTCGGGGAATTGATCGCCTCTCCCGCCGGAACGAATGATGCCATTGTGTTTTCGGAGATTAACCTGAATGAGGTCCAGGAGACGCGCGACATCTGGACTTTTTTCCGGGACCGTCGGCCCGAACTCTACGGGGAGCTCTCCCGACCGTGAAGACCGCCCAACTCCTTCAGCGATACCGACTGGAAAACAGCCGCCTGCGCACCGCACTGGCCCAACGCTCCAAGGAACTGTCTTTTTTCATCAACAGCGGCAAGGCCCTGACCTCCACATTGGAATTCAATAAGATCCTTCGGGTCATCATGGAGCGGGCGCTGCGGTTGATCAAGTGCGATGCCTGGTCGCTGCTCCTGTTGGATGAAGAGGTTCAGGAACTCCGTTTTGTCGCGGCCAAAGGGACCAAGGGCGTTAAAAAAATCCGCTTGAAGGTGGGACACGGGATCGCCGGCTGGGTGGCCAAGACCGGCCAGCCGTTGATCATCCAAGATATCCGGAAGGACCGGCGGTTCAACCGGGCCGCGGATCGCATCACGCGGTTCAAGACCCGCTCCGTCCTGTGCGTGCCGATCGTCAATAAAAAGCGGACCATCGGCGTCCTGGAAATGATCAACAAACAGAACCGAAAACCGTTCGACGAAACCGATCAGGATCTCCTCCGGAAACTGGTGGATCAGGCCGCGATCGCGCTGGAGCGGGCAAGCCTCTACGAGCGCATGTCGAATCTGGCGATCACGGATGACCTGACCAAGCTGTTTAATTTCCGCTACCTGGATCAGATCCTCGACCGCGAGATCAATCGCTGCCGGCGCTACGGTTCCGTACTTTCACTCATCTTTTTTGATATGGACTACTTTAAACACGTCAACGATGTTCATGGGCATCTCATGGGCAGCAAAGTGCTGATTGAGGTGGCGCACATTCTGATTGAAAACCTTCGGGACGTGGATATCATCGCGCGCTACGGCGGCGACGAATTCGTCGTGGTCCTGCCGGAAACCAATGTCGAGACGGCCGTCCGAATCACCCACCGGTTGCACAAAAGCCTGAAGGCGCACGAGTTCTTGAAGGAGGAAAGATTGCAGATCAAGATGTCGGCCAGCTTTGGGATCGCGGGCTATCCGGAGCATGCGATGACGAAACGGGATCTCGTCCGGCTGGCGGATCAGGCGATGTATTTGGCCAAGACCAGCGGGCGCGATCAGGTTTGTATTGCCGAGAAACGGCAGGCCCGGTCACGGGTTCGTGCCCACTAATTCAGGCGCAACGGATCGTCTTTCAATTCGCCCGGCAGGGCGTCCCCCTGCCCTGCCGAGATCAGGCGTTCCCCGAACCGATCCAGACGGATCGAAGCCTCGTCATATCGGCCTTTGGCATTGGTGAGGTGCGTGCCGATCACTTCGAATTCCTTCCGGAACCGTTCGAAATCCCCCCGCAGACGTTCCAGGTGGCTGATGATGATCTGAGCGCTTTTCTCGATCTGCAGACCCTTTAAGCCCATCACGATCGCCTGCAGGTACGCGTACAGGCTGTTGGGCGAGACGGGGATCACCTTCCGTTCGAGTGCATACGCCGACAGGCTCTTCTCGTCGCCCAGGTTTTCATCCTTGATGATCGTTTCGTAATAGACATTCTCGGCCGGTATGTACATCAGCGCAAACGGGAACGTTCCTTCATCCGGCAGGATGTATTTGTCGGCGATGGCATCGATATGTTTCTTGACGTCCGTATTAAACTTTTTTCGGGCGGCCTTCCGCTCGTCATCGTTTTTGGATTCGACCACCCGACGGAAATTCTCCAACGGGAACTTCGAATCAACCGGCACCATGAACTGGCCCAGCCGGACGACGGCGTCGACCGCCTCGCCGCTCTTGAACCGGTGCTGGAGCGTGAAATGATTCGGCGGAAGAATCTGACCCAGGAGGTCTCCCAAAAACAACTCGCCCAAAACCCCGCGCAGCTTCGGGGCCCGAAGAATCTCCTGGAGGCTGGCGATGTCCTTCCCGACGTCAAACACCTGCTGCGTGGCCTTCGACAGCTCGCCCAGGTTCTGCTTCACCTCGCCGACGACCCGGGCGGCGTTATCCAGCCGGTTCCCGATCTGTCCCGTCGCGTTCTGGAGCTGCTGGACCATCGCGGTCAGCTGCTGATTGACCTGTTGCGTGACGGAGGAGAGCTGTTGATTGAGGGCGATCGTGTTGCCCGTGATCGTCTCGGTGATCTGCTGCCTCAGCGCGTCCACCTGCTGCTGCATTACCAACATGCCGGTGTCCGGGGGTTTGCTCCGTCCCTGAATCTGCAGGATGATAAGAACCGCGAGCAGTCCAATGACGGCAACGAGGCCAATGATTAAAATCATTTCCATGGCCGGAATTGTAGCGGTATGGGGTGATGAAGTCAATCGCCACGCGCCGATTTTCAGGCGCCGGATTAGGGGGGAGGATCATTGTTAGAAAGCCGCGTTTTATACTTCACGGCCTTCGCGTGGACGATCGTGGTTCTCGTGTTGTAAATCCCCAGGATGGAAAAATAACGCTCGTCGATCCGGATGTCATACAGATCGCGAACTCGGCCCGAGTTCTTTGACTTTCAATCGACAACTGACTAAAATGATAGCCATGTTAGGGAGGCGCGGATGATCTGGTATCGCTCGCTCATGAACCCTGCGGCTTACCCCCATCCCGTCCGGGAGATCCGTCATCTGGCGACTCATATCTCGGACGTCTTTTTGACCGGACCGTTTGCCTACAAAATCAAAAAACCGGTTGATCTCAAATTTCTCGATTTTTCCACACTGGAAAAACGGCGTTACTATTGTGAGCGGGAGGTGGCCTTGAACCGCCGGTTGGCGCCGGAGATTTATCTGGGGGTCGTTCCGATCACGCGGGACGGCGAGAATTTCCGTGTCGAGGGGGAGGGCGAGCCGGTGGAGTATGCCGTGAAGATGGTCCAGTTCGGTCAGGAAGGTCTCCTGGATGCGATGGCCGAGCGGGGCGAGCTGGGGCGCGGGCCGATCGTGGAATTGGCCTCCCAGGTCGCCCGGTTTCACCGGTCCGCCGAGCGGGCCGACGACGCGTTTGGGACTCCGGAAGTCATCGGCGAGAACGTGCTCCGGAACTTCGAGCAGACGGCGAAATATCAGGGGAGCGTCGTTTCCCCGGGACGATTTTCGAGGCTCAAGGAATATTCGGAACATTTTCTAACCCAAAAAGCGTTCCTGTTCCATGAGCGGATCAAGCGCGGCGCGATTCGCGTCTGCCACGGCGATCTGCACCTTCAGAATATCTGCCTTGATCGCGGGCGGTTGATCGTCTTTGACTGCATCGAATTCAACGACGCCCTGAATCATATCGACGTCGTCAACGAGATCGCCTTCTTGCTGATGGATCTGGATCATCGCGGCCTCTCCGGGCTGGGCCATCGGTTCCTCAACGCCTATCTTGAGAAGACACAGGATTACGAAGGGCTGTCGATGCTGGATTTCTATCTTATCTATCGCGCCTGCGTGAGGGCGAAGGTGGCCTGCTTTCTTTTCGAGGATCCCGATATCACGGAGGTGGAAAAGGCCACGGCCCAGGAACGCGCCTCGTCCTATTTCGAGCGGGCTGAGCGTTATCTTGCCGACCGCCGGCCCGGCCTAATTTTAATGGCGGGGGTGAGCGGATCGGGAAAGAGCACCGTCGCGTCCGACGTCGCGGAGCCGTTGGAGGGCATCATGATTCGTTCGGATGCCGTGCGTAAATCACTGGCCGGGCCGGGTCCGGATGCGCGGGCCGCGACGGATTACGGCCGGGGTATCTACACGCCGGAGATGACGGAGCGAACCTATAACGGCCTTCTGGAACGGGCCGAATCCGTGATCACGAGCGGGCGCTGGGCCATCCTTGATGCCACGTATGCCCAGAAGCGACATCGATCGGCCGTGAGGTCGTGGGCCGAGAAACAAACCGTGCCTTTTGTAATCCTTCATTGCACCGCGCCCCGGTCCGTTCTTGAGGCGCGTCTGTCGCGGCGATCGGCCGAGGGCCGTGATCTTTCGGATGCCGACGTCGAGATCATGCGGCGACAGCTCTCGGTGTTCGAGCCGTTCGGTCCGGAGGAGGCGGGGTCCGTGGTTCCGGTGGATACGGAAAACAGATGGAACGCGCAGGAGATCGTGGCCGCATGTCGGACGCGGGCAAAGCGCCACTGATCCATAAAATCCAAGAAGAGATCCGACGCAAGGGCCGGATGACCTTCGCCCGGTTCATGGAGATGGCTTTGTACGATCCGGAAGAAGGCTATTATACCTCATCGGGAGAGCGCATCGGACTCGGCGGCGATTACTACACCAGCCCCGATGTCCATCCCGTCTTCGGCCGACTTCTGGCGAAGCAGATCCAGCAGATGGAAACGCTCCTGACGGGGCCGGAGCCCTTTACGATTCTGGAGATGGGCGCCGGCAAAGGGCTGCTCGCTCGGGACATCCTGGCCGGATTGAAGGCGGATGCGCCGGAGGATTGGAAGCGGTTTCGGTACGCCGTGGTCGAGCGCAGTCCGGCGATGATGGCCAAGCAGAAATCGCTGCTCGCTTCGTCCGGCTTATCGGCGTCGGTCCGCTGGGTTTCGGGTCTCGATGAGGTCTTGGCCGAAGGCCCCCTCTTCGGGTGTGTCCTTTCCAATGAGCTTGTGGATGCCTTCCCGGTCCATCGGGTCGTCGGGACCAAAGAAGGGCTGGATGAAATTTATGTCGGTTTTAGTGAAGGCCGGTTCGTTGAGACGAGCGATGTCCCCTCTACGCCGGATCTGTCGGCCTATTTCGATACGCTGAAAATCCGTTTGGCCGAGGGCCAGCACGCCGAGGTGAATCTTGAAGCGGCCCGGTGGATTCGCGAGGTCGGCCGCGCCATGAATCAGGGCTTCGTGATCACGATCGATTACGGCTACCCGGCCTCGGAGCTGTTCGCCGCGCATCGAAAAAAAGGGAGCCTGCTCTGCTATTACCGGCATACCGTCAATGACGATCCATACGCCCGGATCGGCGAGCAGGACATCACGGCCCATGTCGATTTCACCGGGCTGGCCCGGGCCGGCGCCGAGGCGGGCCTGTCCGTGACCGGTTTTACGAATCAGCTCAATTTTCTGATGAGCCTCGGGATCGCCCGGGAAATGGAACGGTCCGATCCGGAGAGTCCCGAGATGCTGTCGGTCAAACGCCTTTTAGCCCGTGAAAGCATGGGCGGAGTATTCAAAGTTCTCATCCAGCATAAAGGTCTCACGCCTCCCTCGCTGGAGGGATTGACCTTCCGGCCGTATTTTAAGGATGTCCTGGCCGGGTAATCGCACCTCAATCGTTTGCGGAGAGAAAATGGAGACAGAGGAGAAGCCTCAAAAGATTCCGGATAAACGCAAATCGTTGCGGTACCCCATCCTCATTCTCAAGGTGACGGAGGAAGGGAAGAAGGAGCATCTGTTCGGGTACGCAAAGAACATCAGCCGCAGCGGTTTCTTCATTCAGTCGGTCAATCCCCGAGAACCCGGCGAGCGATTTACGATCTCTTTCCATATCCCCAAAACGGAGATCCGCGTCCGTTGCCGGTGCGAGGTGGTATGGATGCGAAAGTACCATCCGAAGGAAAAATTGGAGCCCGGCTACGGAATCCGGTTTCTCGACCTATCGCCGGGGGTGGCGGATGCGATTGATGCCTGGATCAAACAGCAGAGCTGACTTTCGACCTTGAAAGACCCCCCGTTGTGCCTGCGCGGTAAGACCTGTTAGAATAGCACGAGGGAAAAATCCGAGGAAGAAGATGAAGGACGAAATGCATCGGCATTCCAAAAGCGAAGAGGGGACGGTCGGGACGGGAACGACGTCGACCGTGACGGATCCCGTCTGCGGGATGGAGATCGCACCGTCGGATGCGGTCGGGACGCATACCTATAACGGGCGGACCTACTATTTCTGCAACGCGTCCTGCCTGGAGCGGTTCCGCGAAGACCCGCGACGCTATCTCGAACCGTCCCTGGATACGGGACAATCTGCGCCGGCGCCTGGCAGCGACTACGTCTGCCCGATGCATCCCGAAGTGGTGCAGGATCATCCGGGCGCCTGCCCGATCTGCGGAATGGCGCTCGAGCCCCGAACCGTTTCGGTCGAGGAGGTGAATCCGGAGCTGATCGATATGTCGCGCCGGTTCTGGATCGGTCTGGGCCTGACCTTTCCGCTGCTTGCCATGGCGATGTCGGATTTCATCCCGGGCGAACCCCTAATGAAGATCATTTCATCCCGGCTGATGGGTTGGATCCAGCTCGCACTGGCCACGCCGGTCGTGTTATGGGCCGGTTGGCCGTTCTTCGAGCGCGGGTGGCGGTCGATCGTCAACCGAAGTCTGAACATGTTTACGCTGATCGCGATCGGAACCGGAACGGCTTACCTCTACAGCGTCGTCGCAATGCTCTTTCCGGACTTTTTTCCGCAATCCTTCCGCCACGCGAACGGCCAGGTCGGGGTTTACTTTGAAGCGGCGGTCGTGATCACGGTCCTTGTGCTTCTCGGTCAAGTCCTGGAGCTTCGCGCCCGGTCCCGCACGAGCGCTGCAATCCGTGCTTTGTTGAACCTTGCGCCCAAGACCGCACGGCGGTTTCGTGAGGATGGGACCGAGGAGGATGTGTCGCTCGATTTTGTGAAGCCCGGAGACCGGCTACGCGTTCGACCGGGCGAAGGGGTTCCGGTCGATGGCGTTGTTCTCGAAGGCGTAAGTTCGGTGGACGAATCGATGATCACGGGCGAGCCGATCCCGGTCGAGAAGGTGCCGGGAGTCCGCGTTACGGGCGGAACGATCAACGGCACGGGTGGTTTCGTGATGCGCGCGGAACGGGTCGGCGGGGACACGCTTCTGGCCCGAATCGTACGGATGGTGAGCGAGGCACAGCGCTCCCGCGCGCCGATCCAGCGGCTGGCCGATACGGTCTCGGCGTACTTCGTTCCGACCGTCGTGCTGACGGCCATTGTAACATTTGTTGTCTGGGCCCTTATCGGCCCCGATCCGCGGATGGTCTATGCGTTGGTGAATGCCGTCGCGGTCTTGATCATCGCCTGTCCCTGCGCGCTTGGATTGGCCACGCCGATGTCGATCATGGTCGGGACCGGCCGGGGCGCGACGGCGGGCGTTCTGTTTAAGAATGCCGAGGCGCTGGAGCTTTTGGAAAAGATCGACACCCTCGTTCTGGACAAGACCGGCACATTGACCGAAGGCCGGCCACGTCTCGGCACCATCCTGGCGCTGCCGGGTTACGACGAGAACGAGGTCTTGAAATTGGCCGCCGGCCTTGAACGGGGCAGCGAGCATCCGCTCGCCGCAGCCATCGTCAACGGCGCGCAACAGCGGGGCCTCACGCTCGAATCGCCACAGGATTTTCGGTCGATCACGGGAAAAGGCGTGGTCGGCAAAATCGGAGGACGGGATGTCGTGCTCGGCAACCGCGCTCTTTTTGATTCGATGGCCATTCAACCCGGAGAGCTATCCGATCGGTCCGAACTCCTCCGGAAAGAAGGCCAGACCGTTGTCTGGCTTGCGGTCGGAGGACGGCCGGCCGGTCTGATCGGTGTTTCGGATCCGATTAAACCGTCGACGCCCAAAGCGATCGCTTCCCTGAAGGGCTACGGGATACGGACCGTGATGTTGACGGGAGACAACCGAACCACGGCCGAGGCGGTGGCACGGAAACTGGGACTGGATGAAGTTGTGGCCGAGGTATTGCCGGAGCAAAAGACGGATGCGATCAAGCGGTTCCAATCCAACGGCCGGATGGTTGCGATGGCCGGGGACGGAATCAACGACGCGCCGGCGTTGGCCCAGGCCCTTGTCGGGATCGCGATGGGCACCGGCACGGACGTCGCGATCGAGAGCGCCGGGGTGACGCTGGTGAAGGGCGATCTGCGGGGGATCGTCCGCGCGATCCGCTTGAGCCGGGGCACGATGAAAAACATCCGCCAGAACCTTTTCTTCGCCTTCATCTATAATATCCTGGGCATTCCGATCGCGGCCGGTGTTTTGTATCCGGCCTTCGGCCTGCTGTTAAGCCCGATGATCGCCGCGGCCGCGATGAGCTTCAGCTCGGTTTCGGTCATCACCAACGCCCTCCGCCTCCGACGATTGACGCTTTGAATCGGCCGGCCACCTGCCTCCTTTTTACCCATCCGATGTGCCGTTCTCATCAACCGTCCTTGTAGAATTGGGGCATTTTTAGTATAATCCGCCCATCTGTATCGTTCATTTCGGTCAACTCGAAATCTGCTTGAAGGTCAACCATGCCTGAGCACGGTAAAAAACGAAGAGGGAGAATCAGCCCGAAGCTGCGTTCGATTCTTCAGGAGTTTTCGGCCGATTTGCGGAAGCGGTATGCGGATCGCTATAGGGACCTACGGCTCTACGGGTCGCAGGCCAGGGGAGAAGCCCGTGCGGAGTCGGACGTGGATCTGATTCTTGTCCTGAGCGACGCGAATCGTCCGACACGGGAGATCGACCGGATCTCCGATCTTATCGTGGACTACAATCTCCGGTACGGCATTCTGTTGTCCGTGGTTCCCGTGGATGAGCGGACGCTGAAGACTTCCGAAGGGCCGTTTTGGCGGAACGTCCGCCGCGAGGGAGTGGCCGCGTGACGGAACGGCAAGGCTTGGTCCGCAAGGCCGAGAAATTTCTGGCGTCGGCAGAATTGCTGATGGATTCCGGCGATATGGATTCGGCTGTTTCGCGGATCTACTACGCGGCGTTCTACATAGCCGAGGCGCTTCTCGATGCGCTCGAACTTTCATTCTCAAGTCACAAGAGCGTCATATCCGCCTTCGATCAGCCTGATCGATAAAAAAGCGAAGTCCGCGGCGTGAACTGAAGACCGGAATAGTCAACAAGCCAAGCCTGACCCGGATTTGTTTTCGGGGATCAGGTTAGTTCACCCTTCTATTTTTGTAGAAACATCGGTTACCTTATATTTAAACTGATATTCAAAACCATTATGAGACAGCACTAAAACGACATCAGTGCCTTTAAATTTTTGGGCTTTGCTGATGATTGTTTTCGCTTGCCCCCACGCTCCTTCAAACTTATGGGGAGCGACTTCCTCATTAGGGACAAACATGAATTTGTTATCTTTGATGTCATACCAATCATAATTTGGGTTTTGTGATGTGATTCCTACCCAATGAATTATGTAAGGTGCACGGTCGAAGAAAGGGAAAACACCATTACTATCCTGTGCCATTATCTTAAAAATGAAATCACCACTCAGCGTATTATCCACATCAAATTGAAAATACTCATCCTTAAACTGATTATTTCCAACTTTATGTAGAAGTATATGCTCCGCACCCTTCCAGCGGTCAACTTGATAAAGAGCCACATTATACCAAATATTTATTACAACAAAATCGCTATTCGAACGGCAGCCACCAATTATTGCAGTTAAAGTCAGTAACACAAGCCATGCTTTTTTAATGTAATGAATGGTACACCTCTTTAATCGGGATATCCTTTTGAGTATCGTTCAATGGAACTCCTTTGAATAAAAGAGGTCAAAGTTTATTTCAGATAATGTGGGGATCGGCAGTAGAGTCGGGCAAATTATATCGGAACCAATCAGGAAGTACAAGGAAGGGTGGAGAAAAGCGGGCCGCGCTGAGAGGAAAAAATGTGCCGATCCCGAATCAAAAATCAAACTTGCTGTTGCACGGCAATAATTCCTTGCCGCTTCACAAGGGCAGCACCTAAATGGTTTTCGATGATTTTAAATGAGGGTGTGTTCATTAAAGTATGCATAAAACAGTGATGAACTGTTAAGACCAAGTCTTGCAACGTCTGGTCATCTTCAATTTTTTCTATTACTAATCCTATTTTCTCACATTCATCGATATGAATATGCCTGTCATGGACTTTATTTTTCTGATAGTTTGATAATTCCCTGACTATTTTATTTGCTTTTGTTTTACGTTTGGAATCTTCAGCGAACATGTTTTTTTCTAACTGCTCTTTTACAAAATCGTTGGACCATCTTACTGCATTTTCGCATTGCCCGAGAAACGTGGGGCGGTACTGACTAATTATTAATTCCCATATAGCAAGTTTACTTGGATCTTTCTTTACTTCCTTAAATGCACGTCTGAATTCTCGAATAACTCCATATGTTGGAATGTCTCTAAGGTGTGGGTCAATGGGACCTAAATTAGAGTGTTTCGACATTAATATTGATTTGCAAGAGCAATCATTGTTCCTGCTGACATTGCAATTTGAGGAACGATTGCTCGGATATTGTTCTTAAACATTCTATGCAAATAGTCGACTATTGACTGCGTTGCAGCAATATTACCACCCTCTGTATGTAAAATTAAATCCAATCCCTTCTCTCGATCTATACCATGAATGGCCATCATAAACCCATTTTTATCTTCATCTGAAATGGCCGATTGGGCAATGCCAGGCTTAGAAAGAAATCCTGAATAATAAGCAATGACATTACGATGGGTGTGATTAAATAATTGGTCGAGATATTTTCTGCGAATTATATCGACAGCAGCGTTGGCTTGGGGATGATCGGATTGTCTAAAAGTGGTGATTTCTTCTAATACGTCTTTCCAATTGGGCATACTTCTTAACTTTCCAAGATTGGCTCTTCGTATGCACCATAAGTTGTAACGGAGGGGATATTCTTTAAGGGCGAGGGTTGCTCCAGTGATTGGTCATCATCTTGTTTTTTTTCATAATAGTGCTTGTCCTTTTTCAATAATAACTTGTACTGTTCTTCAAGATTTTTTTCCTTCATTTTTGCCATTTGATGCCCCCCGGCTAGATCAAACTTTAACATAAATATCATTGAGTGACAAGGAAATTCAACATGCCCCCGGCGCAATGTCGATGGGTAACACTGAATGGGAGACTCCCCCACGGGACTTTGGTTGATCACTACACATTCCCTCTAATTCCCCCCTTCTCCCTTGACAAGTCCGTCGTGATTTCTTATGATGAACCCTCTTGTTTAAGCTCCCGGCCTGTTTTATACTGAACTCAAAGAGTTAGAGAGAGTTTAATCTTTTCAAACGAGTCAATGCTCCGCAAGGAATTGACCCGGATTTAACACAGGTTTAATGATGCCAGGGGAATTTGTCCCGACAAATTATCTGCCGATCTTGGTCTTCATTGCGATCGCGCTGGCGTTCGGGGGCGTGACGCTTCTGCTCGGCAAAATCCTGCGACCGAGCCGGATCTACAAGGCCAAGCTGACGCCTTACGAGAGCGGCAGCATTCCCTTTTCGGACGCCCGCGCGCCGTTTCCGCTTCGCTACTATCTCATCGCGATGATCTTCGTCATCTTCGATATCGAGACGGTCTTTCTGTATCCCTGGGCCGTGGTCTACAACGAGCTGAAGCTGTACGGTCTGATCGAGATGGCGCTGTTCATCCTGGTGCTGCTGGTCGGCTATTTCTATGCCTGGAAGAAAGGGGCGTTGGAATGGGATTGATCGACCGGCAATTCGAGGCCAACGTCCTCACGACCTCGGTCGATTCCGTGGTGAACTGGGCGCGGAAGTCGTCGCTCTGGCCGATGACGTTCGGCCTGGCCTGCTGCGCGATCGAGATGATGGCGACGGTCTCTTCCCGGTACGACATCGACCGGTTCGGCGCCGGCGTCTTCCGCGCCTCGCCCCGGCAGTCGGACCTCATGATCGTGGCCGGCACGGTCTGCCGGAAGATGGCGCCGGTGATTCGGCGGATCTACGATCAGATGCCCGAGCCGCGTTACGTGATCGCGATGGGCTCCTGCGCCACCTCGGGGAATCATTACAACAGTTACAGCGTCGTTCAGGGAGTGGATCAGATCGTCCCGGTGGACGTCTACGTCCCGGGCTGTCCGCCCCGGCCGGAGGCGCTTCTGCAGGGTTTGATGCTGCTTCAGGAAAAGATTAAACACGAAAAGGTGTTTGTAAAGTGAATCCTGAAATCGCACAGAAAATTCAGGAAATGTTTCCGAGCGAGTTCGTCGAGATAAACGAGTTTCGGAACGAATTGACCGTGACCGTGAAGCCGGACCGCATCGTCGAGATCGCCCGGTTTTTGCGGGACGATCCTTCCATGGAGTTCGATCATCTCTCGGACATCTTTTCGGTGGATAATTCCGTGCGGTCCGCGTCGGATGCAGAGCGGTTCGAAGTGGTTTATCTGCTGAACTCGATCCCGAACCGCCATCGCCTGCGGCTCAAGGCCGGCCTCCGCGAGGATCATTGTGAGATCGATTCGGTTTATTCGGTCTGGAGGGCGGCCGGTTTTCTGGAGCGCGAGGTGTACGACCTCATGGGAATACGGTTCCGGAACCATCCCGATCTACGGCGGATCTTTCTTCCGGAGGATTTCGACGGCCATCCCCTTCGCAAGGAGTATCCCACCGAGGGAAAAGGATGGCGCAACACCTTCGAGTTCCTTCCCACCGAGGAGCCGCAGACGTAGCCGCAGAATGGAATTTAAAACCCCACAGAACCCCTCGGCGGGCCTGAACGAAACGCCCCTTCACGACGCCGAGCCGCGGCCGATCACCGAGGACCTCCCGCTCCGCCGGAGCGAGGAGCTTCTCCTGAACCTGGGCCCCCAGCATCCCGCCACGCACGGAGTTCTCCGCGTGGTGCTGGAACTGGAGGGCGAAAAGATCATCAAGGCGACTCCCGACCTGGGTTACCTCCACCGGGGCGTCGAGAAGCTGTGCGAGGGCCTGACCTATCAGCAGATCATCCCCCATACCGATCGTCTGGACTATATCTGCTCCATGACGAACAACTTCGCGTACGTCCGCGCCGTCGAAAAACTCCTTGGGGTTTCGATCCCGGAGCGCGGGGAGTACGTCCGGACGATCATCGCCGAGATGCAGCGGATCGTGGGCCATCTCTTCTGGCTGGGGACGCAGTCGCTGGACATCGGCGCGATGACGATTTTCTTCTGGACGTTCCGCGAGCGCGAGGTCCTGCTCGACCTGTTCGAGCGGATCTGCGGTGCGCGACTGACCCTGAACTATTTTCGGGTCGGCGGCGTGAACGGCGATCTCAAACCGGAGGTGATCCTGCCGCTCCGGAAGTTCATAAAAGACTTTCCTTCCAAGATCGACGAGTACGACCGACTTTTAATGAACAACCGGATCTGGATTTCGAGGACGAAGAACATTGCGGTGATCTCGGCCGAGGATGCCGTCAACTTCGGACTGACCGGTCCGACGCTCCGGGGCTCCGGCGTCTATTATGACGTGCGGAAGGCCGAGCCGTACGCGGCGTACGGCAAGGTGGAGTGGGAAGTCCCGCTCGGATCCAACGGCGACACCTACGACCGGTACTGGATCCGGATGCAGGAGATGAAACAGAGCGCACGGATCATCACGCAATGTCTGGATCAGCTTCCGGAGGGGCCGATCCTGACGGACGTTCCGCAGGTAGTGGCCCCGCCCAAGGAAAAAGTGATGCAGGACATGCAGAGCCTCATCCACCATTTCATCATCTTTACGGAGGGGTTCCGGCCGCCGAAAGGGGAGGTCTATTGCGCGACGGAGGCCCCGAAGGGCGAGCTCGGCTTCTCGATCGTGAGCGACGGCGGGCCCAAACCCTACCGGCTGAAGATCCGTTCGCCTTCTTTCGTTCATCTGGGGGCGTTCGATCACATGGCCCGCGGGTACATGATCGCCGACATCATCACGATCTTCGGAACGTACGATGTTGTGATGGGGGAATGTGATCGGTAAATTATCCATGAATCCCGAAACGAAAAAAGTGGAATTCTCAGAGAAGGCCCAAAAAGAGATCCGGGAGTTGCTGACGCATTATCCGGACAAACGCTCGGCGCTGCTTCCGGTCCTGAATCTGGCCCAGGCCGAGTTCGGATACATCAGCGAAGAGGTGATGATCATGGTCGCGCGACTGCTCGACCTCACGCCCCCGAAGGTTTTCGAGGTTCTGACCTTCTACACATTGTTGAACGACCGGCCGGTGGGAAAATATCTGATCCAACTCTGCCGTACGCTCTCCTGCGCGCTGGTCGGGTCCGAGAATGTCCTAGGTCATCTCAAACAACGGCTGGGGATCGAGGTTGGCGAGACGACGCGGGACGGGCTGTTCACCTTGAGAACGGTGGAATGTCTGGCCTCCTGCGGGACGGCGCCGGTGATGCAGATCAACGGGGCGTTCTACGAAAAGCTGACGCGGGAGAAGGTAGACCGGATCCTGGACGACCTGAAACGCGGCGATCCGCCGGTCCTGAAGCCGATGGGGGAGAATTGAGACGTAAGGCGTGAGGAGTAAGGGGTGAGGGGAGTAGGGGCGGACCTATGTGTCCGCCCAAATCAATCGGTCTAATGGTGTCATGAAATACGAGAAAGTTCTTCATAAGAATTTAGAGACGCCCGGATACACCGGAAGCCTGGCCGACTATGAACGGCAGGGGGGGTATCAGGCCATTCGAAAGGCCCTCAAGGAGTACGCCCCGACGCAATTGATCGATCTGGTCAAGCGTTCAGGCCTTCGCGGTCGCGGCGGTGCGGGTTTCCCCGCCGGGACGAAATGGGACTTTCTTCCGAAGGATCCGGCCCTCACCCGATATCTCTGCTGCAACGCGGATGAGAGCGAGCCGGGGACGTTCAAGGACCGCGAGCTGATCGAACGGGACCCGCATCAGTTGATCGAGGGAATGATCCTGGCTGCCTATGCCATCGGGGCCAAGGTTGCCTACATTTATATCCGCGGGGAATTCGTCTACGGCGCCCAAGTGTTGGAGCGGGCCCTGGCGGAGGCAAACCGGGCCGGCTATCTGGGGAAAAAGATCCTGAAAAGCGGGACGGACATCGAGATCTATCTGCATCGCGGCGCGGGGGCCTACATCTGCGGCGAGGAGACGGCGCTTCTGGAGTCGATCGAAGGGAAGCGCGGCCTTCCGAGAAATAAGCCGCCCTTTCCGGCCATCCACGGCCTGTACGGAAAGCCGACCGTGATCAACAACGTCGAGACGCTGAGCAATCTTCCGCACATCGTGAACCGGGGCGTGGAATGGTTTACCTCGATCGGCTCGCCGCCCAAGAGTCCCGGGATGCGAATCTTCTCGGTGAGCGGCCATGTGAACCGGCCGGGCAATTACGAAGTGCCGATGGGGATTACGCTTCGGGAGCTGATTCATGAACAGGCCGGGGGCGTCCTCGGCAACAAAAAGATCAAGGCGATCATTCCCGGCGGCGCTTCGGCCGCTTTCCTGACCGAGAGTTCGCTGGACGTGAAGATGGACTTCGAGTCAATCGCGCAGGTCGGCTCAATGCTCGGCTCCGGCGGTGTCACGGTGATGGATGAGGACACCTGCATGGTTTCGGCCGCGCTGAACCTGATGGAATTCTTCGCACACGAGACTTGCGGCAAATGCTCGCCCTGCCGCGAAGGATCCTCCTGGCTCGTCCAGATGATGCGCCGGATCGAGCACGGGCACGGAAGGATGGAGGACCTCGATCAACTGGTTCGGATCTGCAACAACATCGGCGGGAAGACGGTCTGCGCGTTCGGCGACGCCGAGATCGCGCCGATTTTGAGCACGCTCAAGCACTGGCGGTCGGAGTATGAATACCATATCAAGGAAAAGAAATGCCTGGTCGGAAATCGGGGCGGTCAACTGCTGACGATTGGAAAACATTGAATCCCTGTAGGGGCGACGCATGCGTCGCCCCTACAGGAAACGGGGTGAGGAGAAACGCGATTGGCTGACACGGACACGGTCAAATTGAAAACCGAGACGGTGAAGCTGACGATCGACGGCCGCGAGGTGGAGGTTCCCAAGGGCACGCTGGTGATCGAGGCCGCACGGAAACTGGGGATCGAGATCCCGTTCTTCTGCTACCACCAGAAATTGAAATCCGACGGCAACTGCCGGATGTGCCTGGTCGCGGTCGAAAAGATGCCGAAGCTCCAGGTTTCCTGTTCCGTCCCGGTTTCCGAGGGCATGGTCGTCCATGCCAACACGACCGTTGTACAGGAGGCGCGCAAGGGCGTGCTGGACTTTCTGCTGGCCAATCATCCGTTGGACTGTCCGATCTGCGATGAAGGCGGCCGATGTCCGCTCCAGGACTATTCCCAGAAATACACCGCCTACGGGCAGTTCAAGGAAGAGAAGCGGATTTATGAAAAGGAGTTTTTCAGCCCGCTGATCGAAAAGGAGATGAACCGCTGCATCCAGTGCATGCGGTGCGTCCGCTATTGCGACGAGGTGATCGATTCCAAGGCCCTTTCCTCCGTTAACCGCGGCTATCACATCGAGATCGGCCATTACGGCGAAAAGCAGCTCGAGTGCGAGTTCTGCGGCGGCTGCGTCCAGATCTGTCCGGTCGGAGCGCTCCTCAACCGTCTGCCGCTGTATGAATACCGCCCCTGGATGCTGACCCGGACCGAGACGACCTGCGCCTATTGCGCCGACGGCTGCTCGCTCCGGCTCGAAAGCCGTCCGCAGACCCGCGAGGTGATCGAGGTGACCTCGTTCTGGGGAAACGAGACGAAGACCGTCTGGGGGAAAGGACGGAACGAGGGCGATCTCTGCGCGAAAGGTTATTTCGGTTATCAATTCGTCAACAGCCCGAACCGGCTGACGAAACCGCTGGTGCGCAAGGACGGCCGGAGGGACGGTCCGCTGGTCGAGGCCTCGTGGGAGGAGGCCCTGGAACGGGTTGCAGAAGAATTCGGCCGGATCAAGGGCCTTCACGGCGGCGAGGCCTTCGGGGCTTTGGCCTCGGCCCGTTGCACGAATGAGAATCTCTACGTTTTTCAGAAATTCATCCGGCTCGTCCTCGGGAGTCCGAACGTCGACAGCAGCGTGCGGTACGGAATGGTGAACGCGGCCCGGGCGTTGACCGAGCTGACCGGAACGCCGCGATGGCTCCCGTCGTATGAGGACATCACGCAGGCCGATCTGGTTTTCGTGATCGGAACGGACATCACGCATTCCAATCCGATCGTCGGGCTGAAGGTCAAGGCCGCGGCGAAGAAGGGCGCGAAGCTGATCGTCGGCTCGCCGCTCCGGCCGAGGATCAGCACGTTGAGCCACATCGTCAACCTGGCGACGCGCCATCTGGCCCACCGCCCGGGCGCGGAGCGGATCGTGGTGATCGGGATGGTGAAGGCCGTGCTGGAGCAGGGCAAGGCGGCCGCGGGACTTGCCGAGCATCCTTCCATCGCCCGATTGCGCGAAACGGTTTCGAAGCTGTCCCAAAAACAGATCGAGTCCGCCACCGGTCTGAGCTATGATGCAATCCGTGCCGCCGCCGAAGAATGGACCGCGGCCTCCCGGGCCGTGATCGTCTTCGGGGAGTCGATTGTCCGGGCGCGGGACGGGTATGAAACTGTCCGCATTTTAGGAGACCTGGCACTGCTGACCGGTAAATTGACCGCGGAGGGATGTGGTCTGGCCCCATTGTATGAGGAAAATAACGAGATGGGCGCTTACGAGATGGGCGTCGTTCCAGACCGCCTCCCTGGCCTGGGCCGGTTGGATCACGAACCGGATCGTGAGCGCGTCCAACGGGCCTGGAAGGAACCGATCCCGACCGGTCCCGGCCTTACGATGATCGAAATGCTTGCGGCCGCACGGGAGGGAAGGATCCGGGCGCTCTATCTGATGGGCGAGAATCCGGTCGGAACGCTGCCGGCCTCGGCGGGCGCGGCCGAAGCACTGGAGTCGGCCGAATTCGTCGTAAGCCAGGACCTGTTTCTGACCGAGACCGGGGAAAAGGCCGATGTGGTATTGCCGGCCGCAAGCTTTGCCGAACAGAACGGGACCTTCACGAATCAGGAGGGACGCGTCCAGCCGGTGCGGAAGGCCATCGAACCGATTCACGGGACGCGGCCGGACTGGGAAATCCTCTCCCAGATCGCGGTCGAGATGGGTCATCCGCTGGAGTATCAGGACGGCGCCGAGGTTTCACACGAGATCGCACGGCTCTGGCCTGCCTGCCGGCCAGGCGGGCCCGGCTGGCGCGAAATTCCGGGACGATCGGAGCCGGCCGTTGCGGCGGAGCGGTATCGGGCCGAGCGGCTGACCGAGGGAATTTCGGAACGGTATCGCATCGATTCCGGGGAAAAGGTCCCGGCGTCGTCCAACGGGCGATTCCATCTCGCGATGGGGCCGTTGTTGTTCCATTCCGGGAAAATGTCCCTCCAGGCCGACGGGTTGATGAAGATTCAGAACCGGCCTTTTCTCTACATGGCGCCGGAGGATGCCGAGCGGTTTGGGGTGGGGGAAGGACAGTCGGTGCGGCTCCGTTCGGCCCGGGGCCCGGGATCGGTCGAGGTCGCGGTCAAGATCGACGCGAAATACCCGCCGGGAATGGTCTTCTTCCCCGAATCGTTTAATGAGCCGCCGGTGAAGGATCTGTTGACGGTCGAGCTGGACAAGGCGTCTCACGTCCCGGTGTTCAAGACGGCCGAGGTCGTGATTGAGAAGATAACGTAGGGGCGATCCTTGTGATCGCCCAGGTTTGGCGTGGCGGCCTGAAAATGGGGCGAATACAAGATTCGCCCCTTATATGGAAATAATCGCGGAGACGGATGAATGATCGATATCGCTTTGAATTTAATCGTGGTGCTCGTGACGATCGGCGTCGTGATGGTCACGGTGCTGCTTCACGTGGCGTACCTGACCTATTTTGAGCGGAAAATCCTCGGATGGATGCAGGATCGGATGGGTCCCATGGAGGTGGGCTACCACGGGCTGCTGCAGCCGATCGCGGACGGGCTGAAACTTTTTTTTAAAGAAGACATCGTTCCGGCGCAGGCCAACAAGATCATTTTCACCTTGGCGCCGATTCTGGTTTTGGTCCCGGCCCTCATCGGTTTTGCGGTGATCCCATTCGGTCGGGATTCCATCCACATTTTCGGTCTGACCTTTCGCCCGTACGTCACCGATATCAATATCGGGATCCTCTACATTCTGGCCTTTGCCTCGATCGGGGCCTACGGGGTTTTATGGGGGGGGTGGGCCTCGAACAACAAATACTCCCTGCTCGGCGGCCTGCGATCGGCGGCCCAGGTCATCAGCTACGAACTGTCACTGGGCCTGGCGATCGTCGGTGTGCTGCTGATGGCCGGCTCGCTGAGCCTCGTCAAGATCACGGAGGCCCAGGGCGGGGGGCTGCTGCACTGGTTCATCCTCCCGCAGTTCGTGGCCTTCGTGATTTATCTGATCTCGGCGATCGCCGAGACGAACCGGTTGCCGTTCGACCTTCCGGAGGCCGAAAGCGAATTGGTGGCCGGCTTTTTCACCGAGTACAGCGGGATGCGATTTGCCTTTTTCTTTTTGGCCGAATATGCTAACATGATCCTCGTTTCCTGTATCGCCACGATCCTGTTTCTGGGCGGGTGGCACGCGCCGTTCGAGGCCCTGGGATTTATCCCGCCGGTCCTCTGGTTCGTGGTCAAGGTCTATTTCTTTTTGTTCTTTTACATCTGGATCCGCGGAACGCTGCCGCGTCTCCGGTATGACCAACTCATGATGTTCGGCTGGAAGGTGATGATCCCGCTGGCGCTGGCCAATATTCTGGTCACGTCGGCGGTCTTGTATTTTGTCAGGGTGTAAGCAGGGGCTCCGATGGTCCGTCTGAAGCGATTCATACAACAGGTCCTGTTTCTGGAGATCCTGTCGGGGATGGCGGCGACCTTCAAGCATCTTTTCGTTCGGCCCATCACGATCCAGTATCCCCACGAAAAGCGGGTGCTCCCCAACGGCTATCGCGGTTTTATCGCACTGCTGCGGTACGACGACGGGACCGAGAAGTGCGTCGGCTGCGATCTGTGCGAGGCGGCCTGTCCATCGCGCGTGATCACGGTGATCAGCGCCGAGGTCGAGGGCCAGCCGCTCAAACGATACGCCAAGGAATACACCATGGACATGACCCGCTGCGTCTTCTGCGGGCTGTGCGTGGAGGCCTGCCCGGTCAATGCCCTGGGCATGACCAAAGAGTACGAATACGCGACGTATGACAAGCGCAACCTGAAGCTCAATAAGGAACAGTTGCTGACCCTCGGGGACAGGGCCTTTCCGGTCCGGGAGACGCGCGTTGAGTTTCAACATCCCCATGCGGCCTTCTTCAACGTGGCGCACCGCGGCTATCCCGCCAAATGATGCGTCACGCCTGTCGGGCATGTTCCTTCCAAGTCGGATCAAAACCATCGGTTCGTTTCGAGCGGCGTCGGGTGAGCCCCCGCGATCCCGCCGCGCGCCATTGATGAAGACACCATGACAACGGTCTTGTTTTCGTATTTCGCAGGCGTGATCGTGTTGATGGCGGTCCTGGTGGTCGCGTCGCGGAAGCCCGTCAACAGCGCGCTTTCGCTGTTGGTCATGTTTTTTCACGTGGCCGGCCTGTTCGTGCTGCTGAACGCCGAATTCATCGCGGCCGTCCAGATCATCGTCTATGCCGGGGCCATTCTGGTCCTCTATCTCTTTGTGGTGATGCTGCTCAATCTGCGCGCCGAAGAGAGTTATCATAAGCAATATCTCGTTGGTCTGGTGGTCGGGCTGGCGATCCTGATCGAGGCCGTGCTCATCCTGAGCCGGTCCGGATTTGCGGACCGCGCGTTGCCGGCCGCCGCTCCTGCGCCCGACGTCCTCTCCGGCAACACCGAAGGGATCGGCCGGGCCCTCTACACCACCTATCTGTTTCCGTTCGAGGTGGCCTCGCTGATCCTCCTGGTCGCGATGATCGGGGCGATCATCCTGGCGAAGAAGGGCATGTTCGGAAAAGAAGAAAAGCGATCCTTAAGGTGACGATGGTTCCGCTCTCGTATTACGTGATTCTCAGCACCATGGTCTTTGTGATCGGCGTCATCGGAGTGCTGATCCGGAGGAACATCATCGTCATCCTGCTCTCGATCGAGCTGATGCTGAACGCGGCCAACATCAACTTCGTCGCCTTTTCGCATTATCTGCAGAACATCAACGGCCAGGTCTTCGTCTTTTTCGTCCTGACGGTCGCCGCGGCCGAGGTGGTGGTCGGACTGGCCATCATCATCGCGCTCTATCGCGGGAAGGCCACGGTCCATATCGAGAACATCAACCTGATGAAAGGGTGATCCGGATGGACGCGCTCATCCCACTGCTTCCCTTTGCGGCCTTCGTGGTCATCGGCCTGGGCGATCTCTTCGGCCGCGGCTTCGGGCCCCGCGCCCATTGGATCGCGGTGCCGGCCGTGTTCGGCTCGCTTCTGCTTTCGCTGGTCGCCTTCGGCTCGGTCCTCTCCGACGGTCCGCACGACCTGACCTTGTATACCTGGGCCGTTTCGGGAACCTTCCGGGCCTCGATCGGGATCCATATCGACGCCCTGACGGCCGTAATGCTGCTGCTCGTCACGATCGTGAGCGGCCTCGTCCATCTCTACACCGTCGGATACATGCACGGCGACCGCGGATACGCCCGGTTCTTCGCCTACATCGGATTGTTCACCTTTTCGATGCTGATGCTGGTGATGGCCGCCAACCTGCTTCAGTTGTATATTTTCTGGGAGGCGGTCGGCCTCTGCTCGTATCTGCTGATCGCCCACTGGTATGAGCGGCCCTCGGCCGCCGCGGCGGCGACAAAGGCCTTTGTCGTGAACCGGGTGGGGGACTTCGGTTTCGCACTCGGGATTTTCCTCATCTTCCGCCTCGTCGGCTCGCTGGACTACGACCAGGTCTTTGCCGAGCTTCCGAAGCACGCGGGCGAGACGATCTCGATCGCCGGGTTTGAGCTGCCGGCCGTCACGCTGATCGCGTTGCTCCTTTTTATGGGCGCGGTCGGGAAATCGGCCCAGCTTCCGCTCCATGTCTGGCTGCCCGACGCGATGGAAGGACCGACGCCCATCTCGGCGTTGATCCATGCGGCCACGATGGTGACGGCCGGCGTCTTCATGATCGCGCGACTGATCCCGATCTTTAGCCTATCACCCGCGGCCATGAGCGTGGTGGCCGCGACGGGGGCGGCCACGGCACTGTTCGCCGCCACGATCGCGCTGACCCAGAACGACATCAAACGCGTCGTGGCCTACTCCACCGTGAGCCAGTTGGGCTACATGGTCATGGCCTGCGGTCTGGGGGCGTCGATGGCCGGGATCTTTCATCTGCTCACCCACGGCGCCTTCAAGGCGCTCCTCTTTCTTTGCTGCGGGAGCGTGATCCACGCGATGGCGGGCGAACAGGACTTGAGAAAGATGGGGGGGCTGAAATCGCGACTCCCCGTGACGTATGGGACTTTTTATATCGGCGCGTTGGCCCTGGCCGGAATTCCGCCGCTGTCCGGTTTTTTCAGCAAGGATGAAATCTTGTTCCGGGCCTTTCTTTCCGGCGGGACCGGGATTCTTTTCTGGGGCGTGGGGGTCGCGACGGCCTTCCTGACGGCCTTCTATAGTTTTCGTCTGATCTATACCGTTTTTCACGGCCCGTCTCGTGTCGATCCCAAGGTAGCGGCCTCCCTGCACGAGTCGCCGCCCGTGATGACGATTCCCTTGATCGTGTTAGCCGTCCTATCCGTAACGGTGGGATGGGCGGGGCTGCCGGTCGCCGGATGGAACGGGATCGAGGCCGCGCTGGGTCCGGTGCTCTCGCCCGCCGAGTCGTCCGAGCCGGACTCCGGCCTGCCTGCCGGACAGGCGGGACTTCTGCTGCCGTTGATGGGGGTTTCGGTCGCGGTGGCGTTGGCCGGCTGGATGACGGCCCGGTATTTTTATTTGACGCGGCCGGAGCTGCCGGGGCGGCTGGCGGCGCGGGCGGCCGCGCTTTACCGGCTTTCGCTCAATAAATGGTATGTGGATGAACTGTACGATCGGCTCGTGGTCCGGCCGACGACCCGCCTCGCCGATCGGCTTTGGCGGACGGTGGATGTTCAAACCATCGACGAGGCGGTCAACGGGGTGGGGGGATCGACCCTGGCCGGGGCCCGGGTTCTCCGGCTCCTTCAGAGCGGCCAGCTCCAGCATTATGCGCTGGTGATGATGGTGGGCACCTTCGTGATTTTGACGGTTTACTTGATCGCGCAATGATTTGAAGGGGCTCGCGTCGCCCCCTCCACCGGCATAGCCGGATGGAGCCTCCCCCTCTCGCTCGCTTTGCGAGCTGGGTAGATCCACACGGGCGGCGCAAACCAGAGGGCCATCTGGCTATGAATGAAAATATGGGGCATATCTTAACAGTCCTGATTTTTCTCCCGTTGGCGGGGGCGATCGTCCTGGCTTTTTTCCCGGGCAACGACGCCGGGGTCCGCCGGATCGCGTTGGGCCTGACCGCCGCCACCTTCCTGTTCTCGATTCCCCTGCTCTGGGGCTTCGATGTCTCCACCCATGAAATGCAGTTTGTCGAGCGGGTTCCGTGGATCCCCTCTTTTCATATCGAATACGCGGTGGGCGTGGACGGGATCAGCCTCCTGTTCGTTCTGTTGACGACGCTGCTGGCGCCGATCTGCGTCCTGGCCTCCTGGATATCCGTGACCGCACGGGTGAAGGAATTCATGATCGCCCTCCTGGTGATGGAGGCCGCCATGATCGGCGTCTTCGTTTCGCTGGACTTCGTCCTGTTCTACGTGTTCTGGGAGGCGATGCTGATCCCGATGTACTTGATCATCGGGGTGTGGGGCGGTCCCAACCGGATCTATGCCGCGATCAAGTTCTTCCTGTATACCTTGGCGGGAAGCCTCCTGCTGCTGGTGGCGATTCTCGTGCTGTACTTTGCCGGTGGGCGGACCTTCGACATCCTCCATCTGATGGGCCAGCCCTACCCGGCCACGGTTCAATTCTGGATCTTTTGGGCTTTTTTCCTGGCGTTCGCGATCAAGGTCCCGATGTTTCCGTTTCATACCTGGCTTCCGGACGCCCACGTCGAGGCACCCACCGCCGGCAGCGTGATCCTGGCCAGCATTTTGCTGAAGATGGGAGGATACGGCTTCCTGCGGTTTTGCCTGCCGATGGTGCCCCAGGCCTCGCGGTCCTTCACCAAATTCATCCTGGTCCTCTCGGTGATCGCGATCCTGTACGGCGCGTACATGGCCCTGGCCCAGACGGATCTCAAGAAACTGATCGCGTATTCTTCGGTCTCCCATATGGGATTCGTGACGCTGGGGATCTTCGTCTTGAACGCCCAGGGCATCGAGGGCGCGCTGCTCCAGATGGTCAACCACGGGATCACGACCGGCGCCCTCTTCCTCCTGGTCGGGATGATCTATGACCGGACGCACAGCCGCCAAATCACGGACTACGGCGGGATCGCGCGGCCGATGCCCCGGTACGGCGCGATGCTGGTAATCTTCGCCCTCTCCTCGCTGGGCCTTCCGGGGATGAACAGTTTCGCGGGCGAGTTCCTGGTGCTCCTGGGGACCTTCATGACGCATGCCGGTCTGGCCGTCCTGGCCACCTTGGGCGTCATCCTGGCGGCGGTCTATCTTCTCTGGATGGTCCAGCGCATCCTGTTCGGGCCGATCACAACGTCCGACAACGCGCGGCTGACGGATCTTGGAATGCGCGAGATGGCGATCCTCGTGCCGCTGGTCCTCCTGGTGTTCGGGATCGGATTTTATCCCGATCCGCTGTTATCTCTGATGCACGCCAGCGTGGATCATCTCCTCGCGCAGGTGAACGCGGCCGCGCCGCTTCAACTCTCGGAGGTCTGGGTCCGGCCATGAATTTTGCGGTCACCGATATCGGCGCGGTGCTTCCCGAGGTCATCGTGGCGGTCTACGCCTGCGCCATCCTATTGATCGAGCCGTTTCTTCCGAAGGGGCGTCAGGAGGTCCTGGCCTACTTCGGGTTCGCGGCGCTGGGCGTGGCCTTCTACGGGACGTGGAATCTCATGCGGACCGATCTGACGGTGATGAACGGGATGTTCGTCCTGGATCCATTCGGCAATTTCTTCAAGCTGCTCCTCTACGTCGCGGCCGCGATGACGATCCTGCTCTCGATGGAGTATCTTAAACGCGAGGGGATCGATCGGGGAGAGTATTACGCCTTTGTCCTGCTCGCCACGTGCGGGATGATGATCCTGGTCTCGGCCTCGGATCTGATCATGGTCTTTCTGGGGCTGGAGCTGATGTCGATCCCCTTTTATATCCTCGCCGGCTTCAAGCGGTTCGAGGAGAAATCGCTGGAGGCGGCGGCAAAGTATTTCATCCTGGGATCGTTTTCATCCGGGATCTTGTTGTTCGGCATCTCGCTGTTGTACGGGCTGTCCGGGACAACCAACCTGCAGGCCCTGGCCCTCCATCTCCGGGGAGCGGAGCTCCAGAACCCGGCCTGGATCCTGGCGATGATTCTGCTCGTCGTGGGATTCGGGTTCAAGATCGCGGCCGTTCCGTTCCACATGTGGACGCCGGATGTCTACGAAGGGGCCCCCACGCCGGTTACGGCCTTTCTCTCGGTCGGTTCCAAGGCGGCCAGCTTCGCCGTTTTCCTCCGGGTCTTTATCGAAGCCCTGGGCGGGATTCAGTCCGACTGGCGGTTTCTGCTCATTTTCCTTTCGGTCGTCACGATCGTGCTGGGCAACGTGGTGGCGCTGGTGCAGACCAACATCAAGAGGATGCTGGCCTACTCCAGTATCGCCCATGCCGGATACGCGATGATCGGCCTGATCGTCGGGGATTCGCTCGGGATCTTCAGTCTCATGATCTACATGCTGATCTACGCCTTCATGACCCTCGGCGCCTTCGGGGTCGTGATGCTGCTCCGCCGGGAAGGCGTCGAGGGCGACGAGATCCGCGACTTCGCGGGGCTGGCCCGAAAAGACCGGCTGACGGCCTTCGCGATGCTGATCTTCATGTTCTCGCTGGCCGGGATTCCGCCGACGGCCGGCTTCGTCGCGAAGTTTTACATTTTCATGGCGGCCGTCAACGCGCATCTGACGTGGCTCGTCGTTCTCGGAGTGGTCTTCACGGCGGTCTCGGCCTATTTCTATCTGAGGGTCGTGATGGTGATGTACATGAAGGAACCCGACGAGGCGGTTCAATTGTCGGCCCCGCCGGGGGTGGTCATGGTCCTGGCCGTGGCGGCCGCGGTGGTGCTGTTGCTGGGGATCTATCCCAGCCCGTTCTTGGATTACGCTCAGGAAGCCGTGCTCAAGTTGCGATAGTTTGAAAGGGGTATCCATGAAGGCATTGTTCTATTCTCTCATTTTTCTGGGATTGTTCGTGGCCGCGGTGCCCTTGACGGCCCGGGCCGCCGATATCAAGTTCGGAGGCGAGTTCCGGACCCGGTATTTTTACGATAACAATCTGACCGACGCCCATAGCAGCGACGGTAAAACCTGTCGCGGACCGGACGGCGTTCCGGGAACGACCGACGACACCTGCAAGGATCAGGAATCCTTCGCCGACGCACGATTCCGGTTGAAGATCGTGGCGACGGAGGATATCATGACGGGCGTGGTCCTGGTCGATTTCTTCAACGGCAATAACGGCCAGGACGTGGCCACGCTCAATGCCCCGTCAACGGGCACCGGGACCGGCAATCGGATCTTGGGGAGCGACGGGTTCGGCCAGAGCCTGGACTCCGTGCGCCTGAAGGAAGGCTACCTCCGGATCAGTTGGCCGGCGGCCCACCTGGTGATTGGCCGCCAGGCCGTCACGCTGGGCCATTCGTTGATCCTGGACGACACCGCGGACGCCGTCACGCTGGCGATCCCGATCGGATGGGCCAGCCTGACCTTCATGGATCTTTTTCTGTACAACACGGCCAGCGGGTCGTCGAACACCTCGGCCTATCTGGCCGATCTGAACATCGACCCCACGGCCGGTTTCAAATCGAGTCTTTTTATGTTGCTTCTGAAGGACCGCGGCCCGAACCTTTCCTTCAACCAGAGCGCCTTTTTCATTCCGTGCGCGAACGTGCCCCTGTTGTCTCCAGCCACCTGCCCGATTTCCGACTTCGGGGATGATCAGGCGACGGTGGCAACAGTGGGCTGGTCGATGGATCAGCAGGCAGCGTCCTTTCGATGGGCCACCGAACTGGATTACCTCACCGGCTCGATACACACCAGCAATAACCCCACCGTTGTTCCCGCCCTGAATCCGTCCGAGCGCAAGATTTCTCTGGGAGGGATGAATGCACTCGGCCAGGTCGGGTGGACGGGCATCCGGTTCGACACCCTTTTCACCGGCCTGTACGCGACCGGGCAGAAGGCCGGCAACCTTCCGCCGACCGGGGATAAATTGAACATCAACGCCATCTCGCCCAATTTCGTACTGGGCGACATCCTGGTGAACAACGATAACGTGAGCGATCGGGACGGCGGGAACATCGGGGGGCTCACCGCGACCAAACTGGCGTTCGGCTGGAGACCCGACCCCGTATTCCGCGCCGAGCTGGCCGCGATCTGGGCCCGGTTGACGCAGGAACCGGCGAGCAACGCGCCGCGCAATCTCGGTGTGGAGTGGGATCTCAACGCCTCCTGGCAATTGGAACCGCGCCTGCTCTTGACCGGCGGTTTCGGAATCCTGTTTCCCGGCCAGGGCTGGAGGACGCTGTACAGCGATCCGCAGGCCAACGACAATATGATCAAAGTCTCGACCAAACTGAGCTATACCTTCTGAAGCCGGAGGACGATCAAACGCGAGGTCCTTTTATTAACATAAACAGAAAAGGAGGAAAGGCATATGAAATTCATTAAGATCTTCATCATCACCGTTGGAATGAGTCTGTTGACCGTCGGGGCCGCGATGGCCGAGAACAGTCTCCAGTCGGGCGCGAAGGCCCTTTCGTTCGGGATTGCCGACAGCGACATCTTGATTTCCGGGAGGTTGCTTCTGCAACATGACCTGGCGGTTCTCGCGGGAGTGGGTTTCGACCATTCCAGCAATAACGACAGCACGTCGGATTACGGCCTGACGGCCGGGATTCGCAAGTACATCAAGACGTCCGACCTGGCCCCGTTCGTCGGGGGAGTCATCTCCTATCACCGGAATGATATCATCGTTCCAACGACCGGAGGGACGAATGTCGAGTCGGAGAAAACGTTCGCCCTCAACGGCGTTGCGGGCCTTGAGTATTTCTTCACCAAATAGGCCAGCGTCGAGGCCCAGGTCGGGGTGGGTCTGTCCACTGTCCACAATGTCGACGGGACCGGGGACGACCAAACGAGGATCGGGACGTTCAGCTCCGGCGTGACGGTGAATTTCTACCTGCCGTAGCCGATCCAAATTCCATACCGGGACGGTGTCGTAGGGGTTTGATGAATCAAACCCCTACGGCGTTCCGGACGGCAACTGCACCGCGACGACATCGAAACCCTGGAGCGGATCAAGCTTCTTCGACCGGGAGGATCGGAACATGCCCGATGAAGCACGACCGTTTTCCAACGGCTACCGGTATCATCTCACCGATGAGGCCATTCTGAAATATATGCAGTGGTCCATCGCGACCCGTCTGACGTGGCTGGAAGAGGCAAATCGGTTTCTCGCTGCGGCCCTGTCCCCGCAGGCCCGGAAGGTTCGGGAAGCGTTTCGCCGGGGGACGCTTTAGAAGCATCGTCCTGCCGCTTGCCTCGCAGTTGACCCGTCCCACCTAACACGGTATAATCCTCCACATTCCTCCGGCGCAGGCCGTTCCTCCCGACTCTAATTCTTACACGCGGCTCATCCGCTGGAGAGAGAAGAGGAAAGACGTGATCCGTCCTGAATTCTACATCTCCCGTGAAGCGTTAAAAATATCTGTCCCCATTTTTATTTTTATGATGGAAACAGCCGGTGAGATGACACGTCGTCAAACCCTCGTCGGAGCCGACCGCTTTTGCTGGCATTAATTGCTGTAAATTGGATTTCGCGCAGTATAGTTAATGACGTTAGTCGATAGAGGAGCCACGAGGAGTCCTGTGTCAACCACCCAAATTCCTCACGCACTACTCAGGGACGCGTACGTCCGATGTGAACGTGCGTTGGAACTCATCAACGAGCTCCAGCGGCTCCTTAGCGAATACGAGACACAGGAAAAAAGCGTTGTATTCGCCAAGCTGGACCGTGATTCAAAGATCGCCACCCTGGGTTCTACGCGACCTGCTATACCGCCGCCGACAACAGCGTGTGTGCTCATCGGTGAGGTCGTGTACAACCTGAGAGCTGCTCTGGATTATCTAGTGTTCCTGCTTGCTGCTATAGATTCAGGCCAACTCCAAGAACAAACTCAGTTTCCCATTATTGATGACGAGAAAGATTTTTCTGCCCAGATTAAAAGCCGTCTCAAGGGCGTATCCTCACAGCACGTGGCTGCTATCCGTTCATTGCAGCCATTCGCTGGTTGTGCCTGGACAGGTGAGCTCCGTGATCTCTCTAACCCTGACAAACACCGTCATTTGATCGCTGTGGCGCACAGAGCAGAGCATGTCTTCAGAATCAAACGGACAAAAGACGATTTTGAAACGCAGTTCGAGCCTAATGTTACAACTACCTTCGAAGACAAGAGGCCAGTTGTTGAAACCTTGCGCCGCCTGCATTCCGGCGTAGTTAAAACGCTCGACGACTTTGCATCAGCGTAGTCTTAAAAGACTTCGCGCGGCGACGGAGGATGGAAGACGGGGTGATTTAAAAATCGGAGGTGCAGTATGAAAATCGTTGTGATCGGCGCGACGGGGACGATCGGAACGGCGGTGGCCGGTGCTCTGGCGAAGCGCCACGACGTGGTTCGTGTGGGAAACCGGAAGGGGGACCATCGGGTGGATCTGGCCTCTCCCGATTCCATCAAGAAGCTGTTCCGCGCCGTGGCCCCTTTCGACGCGGTGGTTTGCGCCGCGGGGCTTGCGAAATTCGGTCCACTGATTAAATTGACGGACGAGGACTTCCAGCTCGGCTTTTCCAACAAGCTGATGGGCCAGATCAATGTGGTGCGGATGGGGCTTTCCCAAATTGCGGATCGGGGATCGTTCACGTTGACCAGCGGCATTCTGAGCCTTGAACCCATGCCGGGGAGCGCGGCGATCAGTCCCGTGAATGCCGGGATCGAAGGGTTCGTCCGTGCGGCTTCGCTGGAGATGCCCCGAGACGTACGCATCAATGCGGTCAGCCCGCCGTGGGTTAAAGAAACGCTTGTGGCTCTGGGCATGGACCCTTCGCCCGGGATGCCGGCGGAAGCGGTGGCCAAGGCGTATGTGGAAAGCGTGGAGGGCGCGAAGAACGGCGTCGTGATTGACGCCCGCGCCTTTGCGTGAAGAGATGGGGGATGGAAGCTTGGTGTGGCGGCGGCACTGCAGTGTATGACCCAAACCAAGGAGAATCTTAATGGATGAAACCGAGCGCCCTGAACGCCGTAAAGACAAGAGAGGTACGTTCATTAAAGAGGTCGAGGTGATTGGGTTAGGAATACACCGGTGTTCAGACATCGGTACCGGCGGGCTGTATTTGGAAACGGTGCAACTTTTTCCTGTGGGGACTCAGCTCGCCCTTCGGTTTAAACTTTATGATGGTGATGCGCAGCCGATTGAGGTCCGGACTCGTGTGATCTACGTCCATGAGGGTGTCGGAATCGGCTTGGGTTTTATCGATCTCAATTCCGATGACCGTGCGAGGATTGTGAAATTTATAGAACAGGGATGAGAAACTTAAGGATGGATAATGGAACAGCGGTGTTGTCGAGCCGTCAAAGTATGCGCCCGGCGAGGGTCATTTCCCCTCGCGCGCCAGATCTTTCAGGATCGACCCGGTCTCCTTGAGTTCTTTTCCGAATCCGGCCCAATCGCCCTGCCGCAGCAGCTCCTGCGCCCGCTCGAAATGGCTGAGCGCGGAGCGGATCTTGTCCTTCGCGGTGCCGGCGGAC
>JACQBZ010000090.1 GCA_016194285.1 Nitrospirota bacterium
ATCATCCAAATCAAGGCCGAAGTCCTTCGGGACGGAAGCACGATCGAAATTCCGGTTGAAGACATCGTGCCGGGGGATCTGGTTCTGCTGAATGCCGGAGACAGCGTCCCCGGAGACTCCAGGATTTTGATCTCCAAGGATCTTTTCATCGATGAAGCGGCCTTGACCGGCGAAACCTATCCCGTCGAAAAAACGGCCGGGGTCTTGCCGCCGGAAACGCCGCTCGGTCGGCGGACGAACGCCCTTTGGATGGGCACCCACGTGATCAGCGGCACCGCAAAGGCCGTGGTGGCCCGCACGAGCGCAGAAACCGAATTCGGCCAGGTGGCCGAGCGGCTGAAACTCCGACCGCCGGAGACTGAATTCGAACGGGGCGTACGGCGATTCGGATACCTCCTCATGGAAGTGACCCTGGTGCTGGTGATCACCATCTTCGCGATCAACGTCTATCTGGAACGGCCGGTGTTGGAGTCCTTTCTCTTCTCGTTAGCCCTCGCCGTCGGCCTCACCCCTCAGCTCCTGCCCGCGATCATCAGCATCAACCTGGCCCATGGCGCGAAAAAAATGGCTCGCAAGAAGGTGATCGTCAAACGCCTCGCCTCGATCGAAAACTTCGGGAGCATGAATGTACTTTGTGCCGATAAGACCGGCACACTGACCGAGGGCGTGGTTCGGCTGCATTCCACTCTGGATACGGACGGACAACCCAGCGAAAGGGTTCTGCTCTATGCCTATCTCAATGCGTTTTACGAGACGGGTTTCACAAACCCCCTGGATGAAGCGATTCGAAGCCACCGCCCGTTCGATTTATCCGGTTACCGGAAACTGGATGAGGTGCCGTACGACTTTATCCGTAAGCGATTGAGTATCCTGATCTCAAAAGATGATACGACCCTCATGATCACGAAAGGCGCGCTTCCCAATATCCTCGCAGTCTGCTCCTCCGTCGAGGTTTCGGGAGGCGCCGTCGCCGATATCGCTCCGCTGCTTGAGCCGATCCGGCAACGGTTTGAGGCGCTCAGCCGTCAGGGCTATCGCACGCTGGGGATCGCTTACCGGGCGAGCGGTTCGATGTCGGTCATCACCAAAGAGGATGAGACCGGCATGACCTTTCTGGGGTTTTTAGTTTTCTTCGATCCGCCCAAACCCGAAATCATCGAGACGATACGCCGACTGAAGCGACTGGGCATTTCACTGAAGATCATCACCGGAGACAACCGGCTGGTTTCGGCCACCCTCGGCCGACAGGTGGGCCTGCCCGATCTTCAGATCCTGTCCGGCTCCGATCTTCATGCGATCAGCGATGATGCGTTGCCGGCGCGTGCGGGCGATATCGATATCTTCGCCGAGGTCGAGCCCAATCAGAAGGAGCGAATCATCATCGCGCTGCAGAAGGCCGGGAATGTAGTGGGCTACCTGGGGGACGGAATCAATGACGCCTCGGCTCTTCATGCCGCCGATGTCGGTATTTCGGTCGACCGCGCGGTGGATGTCGCCAAGGATGCGGCCGATATCGTACTGCTCGCCAAGGACCTGAACGTACTGGTGGACGGGGTGAAGGAGGGAAGGGTGACCTTTGCCAACACACTGAAGTACGTCTTCATGGCGACGAGCGCCAATTTCGGAAACATGTTCAGCATGGCCGGGGCCTCCCTTTTTCTGTCCTTCCTTCCACTGCTGCCCAAGCAGATCCTTCTGACCAATTTACTGACGGACTTCCCCGAAATGGCGATCGCAACCGATCATGTAGATCGCGAGATGGTGACGAGACCCCGGCGTTGGGATATCCGCTTTATCCGGAATTTTATGATCACGTTCGGACTGGTCAGTTCGGTCTTCGACTATCTCACCTTCGGCCTGCTGCTCTTCGTCCTTCAGGCGACGCCGGTTCAGTTCCGGACCGGCTGGTTCATGGAATCCGTGATCTCGGCCTCGCTGATCGTGCTGGTGGTCCGCACCCGGAAACCCTTCTTCCAAAGCATGCCCGGACGCTATTTGCTGATCGCCACGCTCCTCGTCGTCGGGGCGACGCTTATTTTCCCTTTCACCCCGATCGGCGCGCTCTTTGGATTCAGTCAACTGCCGACCCTGTTTTTCCTGCTCATGGGAATGATTGTGGTCTTTTATATTCTGGCGGCGGAGGTGATGAAGAGGTTCTTTTACACATGGGAAAAATTCTGACGTCGGCTCCGGCGCGGGGAAGATTCGAGGTATTTGCCACGGCCCGCAAAAAGTCAATCGGGCGGGCTCCATTACCTACTGTCTCAGGAAGGTCATGATCTCTGACCGCACTTCTTTCCCGCGTCCAACCAGCATGTGGCCGCCGCTCTCGTAACCGATGAAGCGGGCGCCCGGTATATGTTGGGCGGTATAGCGTGCTCTCTCGAAGGTCCCAAACAGGTCATCGGCGGCGCTGAGGACCAGGGTCGGGACCGCGATCCGCTCAAGCTCATAGCGTGGGATGGAGGCCGTGACCGCCGCATCATTGAGCAGTCCTTGCCGGCGCTGGCGAATGGGTAAGATGTGGCGGAGCACCTGTCCGACGCGCGCCCGCTCGTCCGCGCCCGCGTCGTTCAGCACGGCGGGCGGCGTTGCGAGAATAACCCGGATCAAGATCCGGCGTGCCACCTCTGTCGCGAGCCAAAAAAGAAAATCCGACTTTAGGGCCGTATTGAACAGAAATTCCAGAACGGCCGAAGGGGGTACCTGGGGTCCTCCCGCCGGCCGCGGTGCATAGGTGTAAGGAACCCCGAGAACCAGGGCGGCGCACCGCTCGGGATGCCGTAAAGCGAACTGCAGGGAAGAAGGCGCGCCGGCCGAAAAGCCCATGACCGCCGCCCGCCGGATACTCAGCGCGTCAAGCAAGCAGGCGTGCGCGTCGGCCTGCGCGCTCGCGGAAGCGTCCGTCGGAAGCGGAGAGCGTAGGTAACCGAACCTGGACATCGCGATGATGCGGAACCCGCCGCCGATCGTTGCCCGGGCGATATCAAGGCCCTGGTCGTACCCGCCGCCTGCGCCATGCACCACTAACACGGGAAGACCCTCTCCCGTGACGGCATATTCGATCGAACCACAGGGTGTGTTGACGATCTGACTTCCGGTCGAGACACGCTCCCGCGACCGACGAATGTCCCGTTGATAACGATAATAGATCCGTCCACCCAGCCCGGCAATAAGAAGACCCACAATCGCGGAGACGCCCGGACCGAAGCGCGTTGTGTCCATTCGGCAAACCCCCTATTGGATTAGATACCGCCTAACGATTCAAACCGATCAGCCGCTCACCGCCGTCGGCTCCGGCGGCGGGGTGGACAATGAACAAAACGGACCGATTTATCTTTCGCTGTGCTCGGCGTTCTCATCTCCGCCCCAGACCGCTGAAAACTCCTCCGGTGAAAATCCCACGGTGACCCGCGTCCCATCCGTCACGATCGGACGCTTGATCAGCCGGCCCTCCGACGCGAGCAGTTTGATGACCGCAGCCTCCGGCAGGGCCTTGACCTTCTCCTTCATGTTGAGGGCGCGATACTGCAGGCCACTGCGATTCAGAAAATCGGTGTACGGCCGGCCGCTCCTGTCAATCAGCCCGCTCAACTCTTTTGCCGACGGCGGCGACAGGGTGATGTCGATCTCGTTCATCTTGCGTCCGAGCTTCGCCAGGAACTTTCTGGCGTTGATACACGTGCCGCATTTGGGATAGCCGAAGAACGTAAGCATGCGGACGCTCATTTATTCAACTCCGCCAGGAAAATCGCCCCGTATCGTGCGAGCTTTTTCGGCCCGACCCCGCTGATCTGAAGAAGCCCCTCTTCCGTGGAGGGGCGAAGCGCCGCCATTTCGAGCAGAACCGCATCGCTGAAAACGATGTAGGCCGGAAGGCCCTTCTCATCCGCCAGACGCTTCCGCAATATTCTCAGGCGGGCGAACAACGCGCCGGCCGCGTCGGGAACTTCGTCCGACAGAATGGCGATCCGCTTTTTGGTTCGAGGGACCGGGCGACCCGGCGCCGCGGATTGAGGATGCCCACGACGTGGGTACGGAACCGTCTCCAGCAGGTCCCACTTCCCGCAGACATCGCACGAGGCGCCGCAAGGAGCGAGGGTCTCGCCGAAGTAGGAGACCAGACTTTGATGCCGGCAGGAATTGCGTTCGGCCCAGTTGAACATCTCCCGCGTCTGCGCCTTCACCTTGTTTCGGAGTCGATCATCCGTGAGGTCGTCCAAAAACCGGTCGTAGCTTAAGACCTCCGACCAGGAATAAAAGAGGATGCAATCGCTCCCCACCCCGTCCCGACCGGCGCGACCGATCTCTTGATAGTACCCTTCGATGCTCTTCGGCATGTCGCGATGGATCACATAGCGGATGTTCGATTTGTCGATCCCCATGCCGAAGGCCACCGTCGCCACAATCACCTCGACGTCATCCCGTCGAAAGGCCTCTTGCGATCGGGCCCGCGGGTCGTTCTCCATCCCGGCATGATAGGGCATTGCGCGAACGCCGCGCGACGTCAAAAACGCGGCGGTCTGCTCCACGCTTTTCCGGCTGAGGCAATAGACGATCCCCGACTGTCCGGCGCGGGATTGAACCAGCCGCAGTATATCTTCCTTGGTCTCTCTTCCGTTTCCCTTCTTGTAAACATGAAGGCGGAGATTCGGTCGAAAGAACGATCCGCGAAAGCGGAGCGGCGCGATCATCCCCAATTGTCTTATAATATCGACCGAGACCTCTTCGGTCGCCGTCGCCGTGAGCGCCAGGACCGGAACATCCCCGAAGCGGGATTTCAGCCCCGAGAGGTTTCGATACGAGGGCCGGAAGTCGTGGCCCCATTGGCTGATGCAATGGGCCTCATCGACCGC
>JACQBZ010000097.1 GCA_016194285.1 Nitrospirota bacterium
CCGGCCCGAACATCTCGACAAAATTTCTGACGGTGGATGAACTGGTAAATGTTATAACAGAAATCTGACGGCCTTGCAAAAGATTTTTGACCCATTCCAGGTCCCGGGTCGGGCGGACGGTGCGGTAGGCCGTCACCACTTCCACGAGGGCTCCCATCCGGGTCAAGGCTTCCGGCAAGACATCGCGGGCCACTGCGGCCCTCGGAATCAGGATCCGTTGGCCCTTTAGGCTCTGTCGGCCCATCTGCTCAATCAAGGCCTCGGCGACATATTCGTCCGGCATTAAGTCGACGCGTACTCCCATGCGCTCGATCTCCTGGGCGGTTCGGAGGCCGATGGCGCAGAGTTTGATTCCCTTCAACGCGCGGATGTCCTTCCCACCGGTCTTGAGTCGTTCCAGAAAGTACAGGACTCCATTGACGCTGGTAAAAATCAGCCAATGGTACTCTTCGATCTTACGGATCGCGCCGTCCAAGGCCTCCCATGAATCCGGTGGAACCACATCGATGGTGGGAAATTCGACGGGATCGGCCCCGTAGAGTTTGAGGAGATCGGTAAACTCGGTTGCCTGATCCCGTGCCCGCGTCACCAAAATGCGCTTTCCGAATAACGGTCGGCCTTCGAACCAATTGAGTTGTTCCCGCAATTTCACCACCTCCCCCACGATGATCAGCCCCGGCGGTTTGAGCGCCTCGGCCCGAACCTTCCCGACGATGTTTTCCAGCGTTCCGACCACCGTTCGCTGTTCCGGCTTTGTCCCCCAGCGAATGACCGCCACCGGTGTCTGAGGCGTGCGGCCGTGTTGGATCAGTTGCCGTATGATCTCCGGCAGGTTGCTCAGGCCCATAAAAAAAACCAGCGTTCCCCGATCGGGAAGTTGATCCCACGGCACATGGCCGTCCCGCTTGTCCGGATCTTCATGCCCGGTGACAAACGTGACGATTGAGGCGACGTCCCGATGGGTCAAGGGAATTCCGGCATAGGCCGGTACCCCGACGGCCGCCGTTACCCCGGGGACGATTTCAAACGGAATCCCCGCGGCGGCTGCGGCAGAGGCCTCTTCGCCGCCTCGGCCGAAGATGAAGGGATCGCCGCCCTTGAGCCTCACCACGATCTTTCCCCGACGGGCTTTCTCGATCAATAGGTGGTTGATTTGCTCCTGATCGAGATGGGTCTCTCCGCCCTTTTTGCCGACGAAAATCCGTTCGGCCTGGGGTCGGGCGTATCGAAGAAATTCCTCGTTGGCCAGGTAATCGTAGACGATGACGTCCGCCAGTTCGATGCAGGCCTTGCCTTTGATCGTTAGAAGACCCGGGTCCCCGGGCCCGGCGCCGATCAGGTAGATTCTTCCCATTGGATCAATGGGTCGCATGGATTCATTGGTAAATTTCCCGTAAGATGGCATCCGCACCTTGTGCCAGAAGCCGTTCCGCAAGATCGAGGCCCAGCATTTCTGGCTGTTCGGGATCGCCGGCTATACCGTCACGAATCACCCGGTTTCCATCCACACTGGCCACCAGGCCTTCCAGAACCAAGCGCTCCTCGTCCCGAAGCTGAGCATAGGCTGCGATCGGCACTTGGCAGCCGCCCTCCAGCCGTTTTAAGAAGGCCCGCTCGGCGCGCACGCACCGGCTGGTGATCGCATGGTTGAATCGGATCAGCATCGGGTTCACGTGTTTGTCCGAGACGCGGCATTCCAGACCCAACGCCCCTTGACCGATGGCCGGAATACAGAGCTCTGGGTCGAGATATTCGGTGATCCGATTTTCCCATCCCATGCGACGCATTCCGGCCGCTGCCAAAACGACCGCGTCCAATCCTTCTTTCTCTATTTTGTTGATGCGAGTGTCGAGATTTCCCCGTAGCGGAATGATCTCAAAATCCGGGCGCAGATGTCGGATCTGGGACTGTCGCCGAAGGCTGCTGGTGCCGATTCGAGCCCCCCGCGGCAAATCCAGCAGGCGCTTCCCGTTTCGACTGACGACCACGTCTCGCGGATCTTCGCGATGGGTGATCGCGGCCAGATGGAGTCCTTCCGGGAGGAAGGTGGGTACGTCCTTCATGCTGTGGACGGCCAGTCCGATCTCTTCGCGGAACAGGGCTTCCTCGATCTCTTTGACGAACAGTCCTTTCCCGCCCACCTTGGCCAGGGGAACATCCGTAATCTTGTCTCCGGTCGTCTTGATTTTCTTCAGTCGAACATCCAGATCGGGGTAGGAGGCCTCGATCTCTTCTTTAATCAGGTTGGCCTGGCAGAGTGCCAAAGCGCTTCCTCGCGTGCCGATGATGAGTTTCTGTGACATGGTCTGAATTCACGCCTTTTTCTTGAACCTACGGCCCTTCAATCATCGTTTTAGGGCCCGGGATGCAGATCGGATCATTATTTCGTTTCGGCCTCTTCGTCCGGAGCGGCCGAATCTTCTTTATCGGAGGCTGCCGGATGATGGCGACGGTGAAGGTCTTTATCCAGATTGAATAACCGGCGGACGGCTTCCACATACAAAGCGCCGTTTTTTGAACGGGCCTCGTCTTTTAAAGCCACCAGCGGAGAGTGAAGGAGCTTGTTGATAATGGAGGCGATCAATCCATCCACCACCTCCCGTTGTTCGGGTGAAAGACGGCTCAGTTTCGAAATGAACTTATTCATCTCCACTCGGCGGATCTCCTCCGCCTTTTCTCGAAGGGCCGTGATCGTCGGAACCACCTCCAGCGATTTAAGCCATTTGTTGAACGCTTGGAGTTCTTCGGAGACGATCCCTTCCGCCTTCAAGGCCTCTTTTTGTCGGCCTTCCAGATTGGCGTCCACGATTAACTGGAGATCGTCGATATCGTACAGAAAAACATTGTCGATTTGATTCACGTGAGGGTCGATATTTCGTGGGACCGAGATGTCGATCAGGAATATGGGACGGTTCTTGCGGCGTTGGATGGCCTTGTCGATATGTTCTTCGGAAATGACGTAATGGGATGCCCCCGTGGAGCAGATCAGGATATCGGCCTCGGCCAAATAGCGGGGGAACTCTTCCAGCCGGAGCGGGATCCCATCGAACCGTTTCGCCAACTCGATGGCGTTGTCGAAATTGCGCGTGGTGATCATGACCTTCCGAACTCCGTTGTCCAGGAGGTGACGCACGGCCAGTTCGGCCATTTCCCCGGCGCCCACCAGCAGGGCCTCTTTTCCCTCCAGTCGACCGAAAACCTTTTTGGCCAGTTCCACGGCCGCGAAACTGATCGAGACGGCGTTTTCCGCGATCTTGGTCTCGGTCCGGACACGCTTGGCCACCGAGATGGCCTTACGAAAAACCTTGTTAAGGATCACGCCCGTGGCCTTCTGGTGCATGGCGATATCGAAGGCCTCTTTCAGCTGGCCCAGAATTTGTGGTTCACCGATCACCATAGAGTCCAGACTGGAGGCGACGCGAAAGACATGGCGGACGGCTTCGTCCGCTGAATACAGATAAAGGCTGTCGTTCCATTCCTCAGGCGATAGACCGGTATGATAGTCTTCAAAGAACTCTTTGATGCGCTGGAAACCGGTCTGGAGTTGTTGCACCACCGCGCAAACCTCTACCCGATTGCAGGTGGACAGAATCAACCCCTCATCGATTCCATGATAGGATTTTAGCCGGATCAGGGCTTCCCGGAGCTGAGCGTCGGAAATCGAGAACTTTTCGCGGATTTCGATGGGGGTGGTTCTGTGATTTAATCCGACAACAATGATATCCAACGATGACTCCGTATCCGGGGCGGCTTCCTCACCGGCACGTTCCGTTGATTTAGATAAACGCGTGCTGGCCTTTCCATACCAGGTCAACGCCCACAAACGAGAAGATCACTCCGACAAAACCGATGATGGCCAGATAGGCGGCTTTCTTGGCCCGCCATCCGACGGTGATCCGTCCGTGCAGCACGATCAGGTAAAACAGCCAGATCGCCAGTGTGAAGATCTCACGCGGATCCCAGAACCATCCCGAAACATATCCGGCGCCCCATGCGCCGATGATAATTCCCAGGGTGAGAAGGCTAAAACCCAGAATGATGGCTTTGTGATTCAAATCGTCCAGGAAATCCAGTGATGGGAGTTTATTGTAAAGATTGTTGAACTGCTTGGATTTGAGCAATCGTTCCTGAATGAGATACATGACCCCGACCAAAAAGGCGATGGCGAAGGCCACGGCGCCCAGCAGGGCCAGGGCGGTGTGGGTATAGACCCAGGCCGTGCGCATGGTCGTATCCGGAGGCCGCATTTCCGTCGGTAACATGGCACCCGACAACAGCGAGATCAATGCCAACGGCAGGACAAAGGAGCCCAGAACGTGGATGCGGAAACGGAGTTCCACAAGCAGAAAAACCAGAACGAGGGCCCAGGCAAAAAAGGCCATCGCATCAAAAAGACGGGTCAGTGAGACGTAACCCGCCTCCAACATCCGGTTCAACAGCGTCATGGTATGGAATACAAATCCAATTCCGGTCATCACCAAGGAAAACCGGGAGAACGATTCCTTTTTCCCGGCGAGTAAATAGATAAGGAAAATCACGGTGCCGAATAAATAGCAGGCGAGTGTAATCTTTAAAAAAAGAACATTCATCATAGACCTCACATTGTAAACGATTATAGCTGTTTAAAAAAGTCCATGTCAAGGATCACAATCCACACCATGATTAAATCACAACTCTCCGATAATTCATGAAAAAGAATAAGTACTTTACAAACCGAAACCGCCGAAAAAACGTGTTGAAATAACCCCGCTATTATTATATATTATATTTAATTACACCGAGCCGGATCTGCAAAAAGCCGGCGTCGGCGCTACCGTTAATGGACAAGCGAATTCACGAGGCGGGCTGTGTTTCAGATGAAAGTCAGAGGGTTGATGTATGACCCTTTCAATAATGCCTTCATTATCATTCTACGAGATGATCAGGAAAAAGAGGTTTTGCCGATCTGGATCGGAAAGCCGGAAGCGGGTGCGATCAGTTTTGCATTGGAAGGCGTCTTTACCCCCCGCCCCATGACGCATGACCTGATAAAGAACATATTAGAAAGCAGCAATGCCAAGGTGATCAGTGTCGTCATCACCGATCTAAAAGACAACACCTATTTTGCGAAGATTCATGTTTTTTATGGGGATTCGGAATACACGATTGATTCGCGTCCCAGCGACGCCATCGCACTGGCCCTCCGGGTGGACGCGCCCATTTTTGCAACCGAGGCCGTGATTCAAAAACACAGCACGGAGGAACTCGATCGCTGGTTGGACAATCTTCGTCCGGAAGATTTCGGAAAATATGACGCATAGGTCGGGATGAGAAAAACAGAGTCCGGCTCAAATGGTCTCGGATGCCTTCGCGAAGGGATGATTCATTTTAATCGCATCGGGATTGGGTCAGGCCTTATGGCCTGCTTGGTTGGGTGGTTGACACTGGGCTGCGCTACCATCGATGATCTCTCGATGGAATCCTATCGCAAAGTTGGTCTTCCGCCCAAGCTGTTTGAACAACAGGCCCTGGGACTGCTTCCCCTCTTTGGCCGTAGCCAGGTCCGTGATTACCTCCCCACGGCGGACGCGATCTTTCTGGAGAGTTTTCAGCAGCGTCGAGTTGGCCAATCCTGGATCGATCCTCACGAAAGTCTGAAGCGCATTCGTGAGGCCGGTCTGGACGCGGTCTATCAAAATTTGGTGAAAGGATATTCAGTCCAGCAGCCTCCCCAACAAGATCCGCTCCAGCAGATCGGGAAGGCGGTGGGAACCCGATACCTGCTTCTGACCGAGCTGCAAAGGCTTGAAATGACCGAGGGGGCGACACAGGTCCAGCTGAACGGCCGTGTTTGGGATACCGAAAAAGGTGAAATCCTTTGGGAAGGCATCGGCGAAAGCCGCGGCTATGTCGTGTTGATTTTCCCGTGGGTCCCTTCCAGTTTTGAGAAGACGATGGCGATTGCGAGCGACGGTCTGATTCAGCGTCTTCCCTTTTAGCGATGAGGCATGGGATTGCGATGGATATTAAATTAAGTGTGCAGAGTGTGTTGACCGATCCCAAGACCGAAACCCAGGTGGTGCTGTTGCGGGCGGATGGTAACAAAGAGGTCATGCCGATCTGGGTCGGTGTCGCGGAGGGGAGCGCGATCAAGTTCGCGCTGGAAGGAATACTTCCGACCCGTCCGATGACGCATGATCTGCTCAAGAACGTCCTGGATCATCTCGGTCTCCGGGTCCAGAAGGTCATCATTACGGAGATTAAAAACAATACCTACTATGCGTTGGTCTATGTCGAGTCGCGCGGCAGTCTGCTCAGCATCGATGCCCGTCCCAGTGATGCGATCGCCCTGGCGCTCCGGACGCATGTGCCGATTTATGCCGCGGATGAGGTCTTCAAGCAAAGGGGGGGCGAAAGCCTTGATTCCTGGCTTGAAAAATTGGGACCGAAAGATTCAGGAGAGCATACTGTGTAAAGATCCGCTATTTTTTGCTGCCGCCCCCCTCTTTTTCCGCTTTTGAATCCTGTCTCTGCATCATGTCAATTCAGATATGAACGCCAGGTCTGTTTTAGGTTCTTCATCCTGAATGCGTGAACAGGCGGTCCGTCTGGATCGCGTCTTCTCAATGATGATAACCGCTCACAGCTCAATCCCATCCGCGGTCACCCGTGTAAATGCATTGGCATAATCCTTGCTCGGGTATGGCCGTAAAAGGAGTCGATCCGATGCCAAGACCCTTGGTGGGAATCGTCGTTTGTTATCTAACAGGCCTGGTTCTAGGTGAGGCTTGGACCTATTATCCGTTGACCACGACCGGTTTTATAGCCGTTGCATTAGGACTGGCGTATGTTTTCCATGGTCGGCATGGGAGGTTTATTCAATTCGGGCTGGCTGTCGCACTGGTTAGTTTGGGGGCGGTTCGATTCCAAATGGCCGAGCGGATGAATCCCCCCAATGATCTGGCTCGGTTCGCGACCGGGGAATCGGTACGATTCATCGGGGTGATCGAAGAGCCTCTTCAACACGGGCCGGAGACCACTCTCCTCCTTCTCAAGGCCCGTTCGGTCACGGAAAAGGGAAGAGAATATCCGGTCCGTGGAATGTTACGGCTCACCGTTCGAGATTTTGTCCCGGAACTGCAGTATGGTGATCAGATCTCGGCCGACCTCCGGCTCCGTCCGGTTTCGGGACTCCACAATCCGGGAGGGTTCGATTATTCGGCATACCTGCAAAGGGAGGGGATTCGCGCCTTGGCCGTGGTTCACCGTCCGGAGGCGATCACACGGTTGGCGACCGGCGGGTTCGTGCCGTTGCGCCGGATCTATGCCTGGAGAGAGCGAATTCGGAACGTATTGGACGGGTCTCTTTCACTGGCCTCGTCCGCAATTTTTCAAGCAATGCTCATCGGAGAAACCGGATCGTTGAATCCCGAGATCCGGGAGGCCTTCATGATTTCGGGTACGACCCATCTGCTTTCGATCTCGGGTTCCCATTTGGCTTTTGTGGCGCTGGTTGTTTTTCATCTGTCGGGCCGAATTTTGCGGCAAATGCCCGCCGGCTGGCTTTTGTCCGTAAGCCGACGATTGACCGTCACGCGGCTCAGCATCTTGGTCACCCTTGTTCCGGTTGTTTTCTATACGCTCCTGGCCGGTGCACAGATTGCGACGGTTCGCTCTCTCATAATGATCCTCATATATCTCACGGCCGTATGGTTCCAACGGGCCGACGATCCGTTGAATGCCCTGGCCGTGGCGGCCCTTCTCAGCGTTCTATGGGATCCTCAGGCGGTCTTCTCGATTTCTTTCCAACTTTCTTATCTCGCGGTCCTGGCGATGGTGCTGGCCGGCGGGGATGAGATCTCATTTCGGGAAACCGGAATCCGAGCGGTCCAGAAGGCGGGAGGAGAATCCTCTTGGATGGGACGGTGGTCGCAGAAGCTCCGGCTTTATTTGGGGATGACGGTCGTGGCCGAGTCTGCCACATTGCCGTTGACGGCGTTCTATTTTAACCAGATCAGCTGGGTTGGTTTCCTGTCCAATCTGATCGTCGTTCCCTTTGTCGGAATGGTGATCGTTCCGCTGGGGCTGGTTTGTTCGGTCTGGGCCATTCTATTTGACCGAACGACATTGCCGTTGTCCGGACTAAACGAAGCGCTGGCGGACGTGCTTTATTCCATGGTTCAGTGGTTCGCCCGGATCCCGGCGTCTGAGGTGCATGTTCCTTCGCCGCCGGTCTTGGTCTTGGCCTTGGTCTACCTCGTGGGTGTCATTGCCCTTTTCTTCAGATCCAATCGCGTCTGGAAGTGGACCGCGATCGGTTTGTGCGTTCTGATCACGACAGTCTGGATTGTGAGGTTATCGGAGTCTCATTCGGATGGACGGCTCCGCGTGACCTTTCTCGATGTCGGACAGGGGGATGCCGCATGGATTGAAATGCCGGACGGAAAGACGATGCTGATCGACGGCGGCGGCACGTACGGGAATTATGATCTCGGACGATTGGCCGTTGCCCCTTATCTCTGGAACACTGGTCATTGGCGGATCGATTATCTGGTCGCGAGCCATCCTCAACTGGATCACATGGGCGGATTGGCTTATGTCGCAAGGAAATTTCAAGTGGGCGAGCTTTGGACGAACGGATTGGAAAAAGACGCGGTTTTTTATGACCGGTTTCGTAAGATTGTGTCAGCCAGGGCGATTCCGGAAAGGCGGATTACGGGCAGTGGTTTGCCGTTGCTGCAGGGCTCCGTGCGGATCGTGCCGCTGCATCCCGAAATCGCCGACCCTGCCGGACCCGACAATGATCAATCCCTTGTCATCCGGATCGAGTACGGACGGGACGTGATCCTGTTTACCGGAGACATCGAAAAAACGGCGGAGCGAGAGCTTCTGCGTTGGGGGAATCTCCTCAAAACCACGGTCCTCAAGGTTCCGCACCACGGCAGCCGCACCTCGATCGATCCGGACTTTTTGGCTCAAGTGGCCCCGGACGTGGCGGTGATATCGGTCGGTGGAAACAATCCTTATCGACACCCGTCCATTGAGACGCTGTCCGCATACCATGCTCTGAAGACGCGGGTCTACCGTACGGATCAGGATGGGGCGATTCTACTTGAGACAGATGGGGATCGGATAACGGTGCGAACGTATGAGGACAGCGTCCCGCATTCGGTGTCGTGGGGGGAAGGAATGGCGGCGGCTGAAGCCTCGAATCTCATGAAGATTCTCCATTCGTGCTGGTTTGGCCCGGCTTGACAAAGAAAGGGTCTATAGTAGAATTATATTGACCGTTTTCAAGAAAGGTAATCCGTGTCCGAAAACGAGTTCCAGAAAAACGGTGTGGAGTTCAAAAACAAAAAGCGCCTGGGCGATTTTCTGTTCGATGCAGGATTGATCACCCATGACCAACTCAATCGGGCCTTGAACGAGCAGAAACGGTTGGGGAAGAAACTCGGCGAGACGCTCACTATTCTGCGCATCATTTCTGATGAGGCGCTGGCGCAGGCGCTCTCCACGCAACTGGGTTATCCCTTCATGGATCTCACCACGACGGCACTGGAGCCGGACATCGTCATGGCGATTCCGGAATCCCTGGCCAAGAAGCAGTGTGCCATCCCCGTTTCGTTGGAAAATAAAACGTTGACCGTTGCGATGGTCGATCCCCTCGACTATGAATGTCTGCGGGACCTCGGCTTTGCCAGCGGGTTCCGGATCCAGCCGGCCATCGCGACGCGCAAGGATGTCCTGGAAGCGATTGAGCGGTATTATAACCTGAACTCCTCGGTGGAGAGCATTGTTCAGGAAACGGCCCAGCAGTACGACGAATCCCTCCTCCAGATCATTCCGGAAATCAGCCCCGTGGCGGCGGATGCTCAATCCCTCGAGGAGCGGAGCCGCCTCGCGCCGGTGATCCGCTTGGCCAATTTGATTATGACCAAAGCCATTCGGCAGCGCGCCAGCGATATTCACATTGAGCCCGCCTCGCGAGATTTCCGCGTGCGGTATCGGATCGACGGTCTGCTCAAAGAAGACCTCCGGCTTCCGAAGTGGATCCATGGAGCGCTGATATCCCGCATGAAGATTTTGGGCAAGCTGGACATTGCCGAGCGACGGTTGCCGCAGGATGGTTCGGTGCGTGTGAGATCGGATAACCGGGAGATCGACCTCCGGCTCTCCACCCTTCCGACGCAGTACGGGGAAAAGATGGTCATCCGCGTTCTGGATCAGGGAAGACTGGTGGTTTCGCTGGATACGCTGGGGGTCTCGTCCCAGAATTTATCTCAGATTCGCTCGCTGATGCGGCGCAAGCAGGGCATCATTCTGGTCACCGGCCCGACCGGCAGCGGAAAGACGACGACCTTGTATTCCATGATCCATGCCGTGCGGGATGAAGTGACGAACATCGTGACGGTGGAGGATCCCATTGAATATAACCTGGAGGGGGTGAATCAGGTTCAGATCAACACGGACATCGGCCTCACGTTCGCGCACTGTTTGAGATCGATCCTCCGGCAGGACCCGAACGTGATCCTGATCGGCGAGATCCGGGACTTGGAAACAGCCGAGATCGCTTGCCGGGCGGCCATGACCGGGCACCTCGTGCTTTCCACGGTTCATACGAACGACGCGCCTTCCACGATCACGCGATTGGTCGACCTCGGAATTCCGCGCTATCTGGTGGGATCGCTCGTAATGGGCGTGATTGCGCAACGCCTGGTGCGATGCGTCTGCCCGCGGTGTAAAACGATCATGCCGCCCCCCGTGGAGAGTCTGGTGAGCCTGAAGATCCCCCTGGATTCGGTGAAGAGCGTGTCTTTCTACTACGGCAAGGGTTGCAACTACTGCAACTACCTCGGCTATCAGGGTCGGACCGGGCTGTATGAAGTATTGGAAATGACCCCACGGCTGAGAGAATTGGTCGTGGCCGGCGCGGCCGAACAGGACATCCGGTCCACGGCATTGGCTTCGAAGATGACGTCGTTGGGGGAGGATGGTCTGAACAAAGTCAAGGAGGGTATCACAACGATCGAGGAGCTGATGCGCGTGATCGAGGTCCGCGAGGATCTTCAAACCTTTTGTGCCCAATGCGGACAATCCATTCACATTGACTTCCAGGTTTGTCCATATTGCGCCCACCTGGTCACCCATCACTGCCATGCCTGCGGCAAACCGCTTCAGCCGGAATGGATCCTCTGCCCCTACTGCCGGAATCGCGTCGGCGACGTCCCGCCACCCGGTCATTCCAATGCCACGCAGGCTTAATCACATAATGTTTCATGCCGACGCACCTTTAAAGTAGAACCCTTTCTGTTTCTTCTCACGATCAGATAGAGAGGACCGTATCGAATCGGCTATAATCAATTTATGGACGGATCCGAGCTCGAGAAGGAAACCCAGCGGATCGGCCGGGAGATTCTGGCCCATCTGAAAAGGGAGCACCACTCCCTTTTTGAAAAAGAATGGTGGCAGGGCCAAGTTCTCCGCTGGTGTATGGAGAATGAGCCTTTCAAGATTGCATTCTTTCGATTCATCGACGTTCTGCCTAACCTGAAAACCTCCGGAGATGTGGTCCGTATTTTTCGGGAATATTTCGACCGTCCCGAGGTCAGCACTCCCCCGCTTCTTTCGTGGGGGATGAAGACCCTGATCCCGGGCTCGCCCACCGTTCCACTGGCCGCATCCGCGATCCATGCCAATGTCGAAATGATGGCCCGATCTTTTATCGCCGGCTGCGATCTTGAAGCGGCTCGGATCCCCCTGGAGAAGATGGGGCGGTCGGGCGCCGCTTGGTCAGTCTCGATGTTGGGCGAGGTGGCCGTCAACGAGGAGGAATCCGAGGCGTATTTCCGTCTCTACTTGGATGCGATCGATCGGCTTGCCCGCTTTGTGACCGCCGATTCGGAACCTACGACGGCCGCCGACCGTTTCGGTTTGATCCCGCGGGCCAACCTCGCCGTCAAGCTTTCGTCGTTGTATTCTCAAATGGATCCTCTGGATTGGGAAGGGAGCCTTTCGGTCCTGACCGAGCGTCTTGTTCGCTTGCTGCTCCGGGCCCGCAAGCTGGGGGTGCACATTCATCTTGACATGGAACATTACGCGTTCAAGAGTCTTATTCTGGAGACCTTCTTCCGGGCGATGAATCGCCCGGAGCTTTCCGGATTCCGGGACGCCGGGATCGTGGTCCAGGCCTACCTTCGCGATTCGGCCGAGGATCTCGAACGAATCCTGGCCTGGGCCGCGCAGCACCGTCGCGGGATTACCGTCCGCCTCGTCCGCGGCGCGTACTGGGACTACGAGACGGTGATCCATCGCCAGAACGGCTGGCCGGTGCCGGTCTATCTTGCCAAAGGCGAGACGGATGCCAATTACGAACGCCACGCGGACCGACTGCTTTCGGCGTCCGATACGGTGCGCGCCGCATTCGGCACCCACAACGTCCGCAGCCTCGCATTGGTCGTCGCGGCGGCCCGCAGTCGTAGGATCCCGGATCGGGACTACGAGATTCAGATGCTGTTTGGGATGGGCGGGCCGCTCCAGGAGGCGCTGGCCGGAATGGGTTTCCGGGTCCGGATCTATACGCCCGTGGGTGACCTGATTACCGGAATGGCCTATTTGGTCCGTCGGCTGCTCGAGAACACCTCAAACGAATCTTTTCTTCGAAACTATTTTGTCGAAGGAAAATCCCCCGAAACCGTGCTGGCTCGACCGGCCGCCGCGCCCGCGCGCGAACCGGAGATCGAGGGCTTTCGAAACGAGCCACCGCTGGATTTCCGGATCGGCCGGGTTCGTTCCGAGTTCTCCGAGGCGATCGCGTCCGTGCGCGAACGGCTCGGACGGGACTATCCGCTTTTGATCGGCGGGGAGGCGGTCCGGACCGACGGCTGGATCGCGTCGATCAATCCGGCGCGGCCGTCCGAGGTGGTGGGACGATCCGCATCGGCGGGGACGCGGGAGGCCGACCGGGCGATCGCCGCGGCCGAGGCGACCGCGATGGAATGGTCCCGGCAACCGGCCGGCGAGCGGGCCGGGATTCTGCGGCGCGCCGCCGAGAGACTTCGGACGCGCCGGATGGAGCTGTCAGCCTGGGAAGTGTTCGAGGTCGGCAAGACATGGCGGGAGGCCGATCGGGATGTGACCGAGGCGATCGATTTCCTGCGCTACTACGCCGATGAGATCGAGCGGAAGGCCCCGTCCCGGAGAATGGGAGACTATCCGGGAGAACGGAATCTCTATTCCTATCTTCCCATCGGGATCGGCGTCGTGATCGCGCCGTGGAACTTTCCGCTGGCGATTCCGGCCGGAATGGTCTCGGCCGCCCTGGCGGCCGGCAACGCCGTTTTGTTCAAACCCTCGGAGCTGTCTCCCGTCATGGGATACCATCTGGTCCAAGCTTTTACGGAGGCCGGCCTCCCGGACGGCGTCCTGGCCTACCTGCCCGGCCAGGGTGAGATCGTGGGGGATTATCTCGTTCGGCATCCCGCGATCGGCTTCATCACCTTCACCGGTTCCCGCGAGGTGGGGCTTGGGATCATCGAGCGGGCCGCCCGTCTGTCCCCCGGACAGCGCCAGGTCAAGCGAGTTGTGGCCGAGATGGGCGGTAAGAACGCGATTATCGTGGACGAAACGGCCGATCTCGATCTCGCCGTGCCGGGAGTGGTCCAGTCCGCGGTCGGTTTTCAAGGCCAGAAATGCTCGGCTTGTTCGCGCGTGATCGTCTTGGAATCGATTTACGACGCTTTTCTCCATCGGCTTGCAGGGGCTTTGAAATCGCTCCGCATCGGCCCGCCGGAAGATCCGGCGACCGAGCTGGGCCCGGTCATCGAAGCGGCGGCGCAGCAGCGACTTCGAACAGCCGTCGAGGAGGGTGCCAGAGAAGGGCGGGTGATCCTTCATGTCACGGATGTCCCGCGGGAGGGCTTCTATGTTGGGCCCGCCGTGATTGCGGATCTCGCTCCGGAATCCCGGATTGCGCAGGAAGAATTGTTCGGGCCGGTTGTGGCTGTCCTGCGCGCGAAAAGTCTGGATGAGGCGATTCAAATCGCCAACACCACGGACTACGCCCTGACCGGCGGCCTGTACTCGCGCAGCCCGGCGGCGATCGAGCGCGTGGCGCGTGAGATGACCGCAGGCAATCTCTACATCAACCGCGGAATCACGGGGGCCCTGGTCGGCCGACAGCCGTTCGGAGGCTATCGCCTTTCGGGGGTGGGATCAAAGGCGGGCGGGCCGGATTATCTGCTTCAGTTTATGATCCCGAAGGTCGTGAGCGAGAATACGCTCCGCCGCGGATTTGCCTCAGCCGAGTAATCCCTGTCGCGATTTAAAGTTTAACCAACGCATTATCGATCAGGCGGGTCTTGCCGATCCAGACGGCTAGTAGCAAAATGACCGGGCCTTCGATCCGTGAAACATCTTCGAGTGTCTCAGGATGACCGACCGAGACATAGTCGATCTTGGCCATCGGCTCCTGCCTTATCAGTCGCGTCATTTCCTCTTGTACCGTTGTCGCATCCCGCTCTCCCTGTTGAAGGAGAGCCTTCCCTTTCTGCAAAGCCTTGAACAGTATCCGTGCCGCTCGCCGTTCTTCCATCGATAGATAACGGTTGCGGGAGCTCATCGCGAGGCCGTCGTTTTCGCGGACGGTCGGGCACGCGACGATCTTGACCGGGAAATTCAGATCACGCACCAGTTGTCTGATTACGACCGTCTGCTGATAGTCTTTTTGTCCGAAGAAGGCGACGTCCGGCTGGATCATCTGAAAGAGCTTGGCCACCACCGTGGCGACCCCGGAGAAATGGCCCGGTCGGAGTGCGCCCTCCAAAACCTCGCCGATTCGTCCCACCCGGATCTGGGTGTCGTGCCCTTCAGGATAAACGGCCTCGGCCGTCGGCATGAAAAGAAGGTCTACTTTCTCGCGTCGGCAGAGGACGGCGTCGCCTCTGGCGTCTCTGGGATATCGGGCATAATCTTCGTTCGGTCCAAACTGGGTCGGATTGACGAAGAGGCTCACGACGACCGCATCGCAGCGTTTCCGCGCCGCCCGCATTAGGGACAGATGCCCCTCATGCAGCGCCCCCATCGTCGGAACAAAACCGATAATCCGACCCTGTCGGTGCAGTTTGGAGGTGAGATCCTGCATTTGTTTGATTGTTCTAATCAGTCTCATTGTGCACCCGATAGAGCAGTCTACCAAAAACGGTTATCTCCTTCAAGCCGCCCGTTGCCACCTGCAAAAACAGACTGAGCCTGTATCGATTTGACAAAACAAGCTTTTGTGATAAACTCTTCTCCGTGAAGTGCCCAAAATGTCTGGCCGTCAACAGCGAGCGTCGTCATTTCTGCAAGCAGTGTGGTTCTCGACTCCTGGATCCCTGTCTCCAGTGCGGTTTTGCCAATGAGGCGGAAGACATTTATTGCGGCGGTTGCGGGAGGGGTCTGAGGGAAACTGCTTCGGCAACCTCCATTCAGTCCGATACTGCACCCAGTCATTCTCCCTCCAGTCCAGGTCTTCCTCCCGCCTTTCTCGCCAAGCTATTGGCAGAAGAGCGGGTCGAGGCTCCATCCGATCTGAACGAAGCAAAAAAAGCTGTTACTCAGGAAGAGATCGACAAACTCTTTGACAAGTAGGAACTTTTTATGCTCAATGCCTTTGATGAGAAGCTCGGGAAGATCTTAGTCCAGCAAGGTCTGATTTCCGAGGCGAATCTAGCTAAGGCGGTTGAGGATCAGAATATGAAAAGGGATAATCAGAAACCGCTGGGCGCTTTTCTCACCGAGATGAAATATGTCTCCGAAAAAGACGTCTTAAAAGCCCTTGGAATTGAATTCAACTTCCCCGTTATGGAACTCAAGGAGATCATCGTCGATCCTGTTGTGTTAAGTCTGGTCCCTGAGGCCATGGCCCGCCAGTTTAAGGTCATCCCGCTTTATCTGGTTGAAAAAGAACTAACCGTTGCCGTGGCTGATCCGACCAATATCTATGGTATTGACGCACTGACAAACCAGACGCGTTGCCATATCCAGCCGGTATTAGCATTGGAACGTGAAATCATGGCTGCGATAGATTACAATTACAGGGCCCAGTCTCGGCCACAGCCTCAGCCGGACGAGGACCCTGTCACCGCTACAGACCTGAAGCGCTTGGAAGAGGCGGGGAAAGAAGTTTCTACTGTTAAGACCGTTGATGGGGTCTTCTTGCGAGCGGTACAGGAAGGGGCCAGCGATATTCACGTTGAGCCTAGCAAGGACAAGCTTTCGATTCGTCTCCGGGTGGACGGTATGCTCAAAGAGTATTACACTTTCTCTTCCAAGGAGCAGCCCTCGATCATATCTCGTATCAAGATTATGTCGCATCTTGATTTCTCGGAACGACAGAAACCACAAGACGGACGTTTTAAACTGCAGATAGGTGGAAAGGAGATGGATGTGCGTGTCTCCACCCTTCCGACCTATTTTGGAGAGAAGGTGGTGCTTCGTCTGTTAGACCAGGAAAAGATCCAACTCAGCCTGGAGGATCTTGGGTTGTCTTCCCATAATCTTAACCTGCTCAAGACGATGATTGCCCAACCGTACGGTCTCCTGTTGGTTACCGGTCCGACCGGTAGCGGGAAGAGCACCACCCTGTATACGGTCCTCAACACACTAAAATCTGAGGAAAAGAACATCGTTACGGTCGAAGATCCGGTCGAGTATCAAATTCCACTCGTCAATCAAGTCCAGGTGAACCTTAAAAAAGATCTAACCTTTGCGAACGCGCTACGGTCGGTTCTCCGACAGGATCCTAATGTGGTTATGATTGGGGAGATTCGCGATCCTGAATCCGGGCAGATTGCTACAGAGGCTGCGCTGACCGGGCACCTTGTCTTCTCTACACTCCATACCAATGATTCCGTCAGCGCAGTGGTCCGCCTTGTGGAGATGGGAATCGAACCCTTTCTTCTAGCCCCTTCTCTCCTTGGGATTGTTGCACAACGCCTCGCTAGAAAGGTCTGTTCGGAATGCATGGAAAACTATGCTCCCAGGAAGGCCGAGTTGGATCGCTTGGGGATACCGGAAGAGACGACCGGGATAAAATTTTCCCGTGGCAAGGGCTGTCCGGCCTGCAAAGGGTTGGGATACAAGGGAAGGATCGCGATCCATGAGATTTTGATGGTGGACGAGACGATTCGAACCCTGATCAGCGAAAAGGCTCCCACAGCCGCAATCCGGGCTCATGCTGTCCAGTCGGGATTTATTGATATGCGGCTTGATGGCATCCGGAAATTGATCAAGGGGATGACCACCCTGGAAGAGGTCCTCCGGGTCACGAGGGGGCTTTGATCAAAGAAGGGATAACATTTTCCAAAAAGTTGCGGGAGAAAGATCGTCATCTGTATTTATTTTTATAAAGGCTTAGGAGGTGTCCGTGGCTGAAAAGAGGATGATCCTGATCGTAGATGACTCCAGTTTTCTACGCAACGCATTGAAGAAGATCCTTGAGAAACACGGCTATGAAATTGTCGGTATGGCCGAGAATGGTCTGGAGACCATTACCAAATACAAGGAACTCAAGCCGGATCTGGTGGCCCTTGACATCATCATGCCACAGATGAATGGATTGGAAACCCTCAGGCTGCTAAAGTCGGTTGATCCAAATGCTTGTGTAGTGATGGTTAGTTCGATGTCATCTAAAGAATCGGTAACCGATTGCATTCAGGCGGGCGCAAAAAACTATATCTTGAAGCCGTTTGTAGAAGAAAAGGTGATTGAGGTCATTCAGAAGGCACTTTCCTCATCCGCACTTCCCGGATAGTCCGCGTGTTTGAGAGACGATCAATCCTACCGGTCTATTATAGGGGCTCACGTCGCCCCCTCCACTGGCTAAGCCAGATGGAGCCTCCCCCTCTCGCTCGCCTTGCTCGCTGGTACTCTACTTCATCGGTACGTAGTACTGCGTGCCTTTTTTCATCTGTCTGACCTGATGAAGAAGGTCGTCGAGATCGGCCCGCCGGTTCACGAAATCGATCTCGGAGGTTTGGACAACCAGAAGCGGGGATCCGGTGTATTGAAAAAAGAAGTCGTTGTAGGCCTGGTTTAAGGCCTCGAGATAGTCGGGCGTCAGCGGTTTTTCGTAGTCCAGTCCGCGGTGACGGACGCGGTCCATTAAGACCTCGGGAACGGCCTGAAGATAGATGACCAGATCCGGAGTCGGGATCGTGGGGTTCAGAAGAAAATAAAGCTGATCGTAGAGGGCCAGTTCGCTGGCCTCCAGATTGATCGAGGCGAAGATCCGGTCCTTCGGGAAAAAGTAGTCCGTGACCGTCGTCCGCTCGAACAGGTCCATCTGGGACAGCTCTTGGAGCTGGCGGTAACGGGAGAGGAGAAAGAAGATCTGAGTCTGGAACGCGAGGCGCTTGGGGTCTTTGTAAAATTCCTTCAGAAACGGGTTGTCCTCCGCGCGCTCCAAGACGAGCCGCCCGCCCAGCTCGCGGGCCAGGAGTTTCGCCAGGCTGGTTTTCCCGACGCCGATCGGTCCTTCGATGACCAGATATTTGGGCCCTCTTGCCATCGCTATCCGGCCTTCTGTTCAAGAGGAAACGGCGCCCATCGGCGGACCTCCTGGCGGTCCTTTATCCCTTGCAGGAGTTGCACCGCGGTCTTGTGCAGCGTCGGGTGCTCCAGCTCCGGCGCGATCTCGGCCAGCGGCTCCAAAACAAATCGCCGTTGATGGGCTCGGGGATGCGGGATCGTCACATCGGGTCCCTGAACGATCCGGTTGCCGTAAAAGAGAATGTCCAGATCGATGGTCCGTGGTCCGAAGCGCACGCTCCGCTTTCGACCGAGGAACTGCTCCACCTCCTGGCAGGCCTGGAGCAGTTCACGGGGAGAGAGCGTCGTTCGAACAGCCGTGACGCAGTTGATGAACCATTCCTGGTCCGTCCGTTCCAGAGGGGAGGTCTCATAGAGGGATGAAACCGTGATGAGCGACGTCTTCGGGAAGCGGGCGATGAAGCGGACGGCCGCTTGGCAGTAGGCTTGCCGGTCGCCCATGTTGGAGCCGATTCCGATATAGGCGATCACGGGTTCCGTCATGACAGCAACCGCTCCATCCGGCCGACCGCTTCCATGAGCCGTTCGTTCGGCACGGTGAGCGCCATCCGGATGTATCCCTGTCCGGATTTTCCGAACCCCGATCCGGGGGTGGTGACGATACCGGCCCGGTCCAAAAGGTGCATCGTGAACTTCATCGCGGTGAAGCCCTTCGGAACGCCGACCCAGACGTAGAACGTTGCTTTGGGCGGATCGACCGACAGGCCGAGGCCCAAGAGCCCCGAGACCAGCGTGTCCCTTCGTTCCTGATAGATCTTCCGGATTTCATCCGTGGTCGATTCCCTCAGGTTTAAGGCCTCGATCCCGGCCTCCTGGACGGCTTGGAATACCCCGGAGTCGAGGTTGCTCTTGACCTTCCCCAATGCGGACAGGATCTGGGGATTTCCCACCGCGAAACCGATCCGCCAGCCGGTCATATTAAAGGTCTTTGAAAGCGAATGAAACTCGATTCCCACCTCCTTGGCCCCGTCCAGTTCCAGAAAACTCATCGGCCGCTCCCCGTCAAAGTAAACCTCGGAATACGCGTTGTCGTGACAGACGATCAGCTTGTGCCGACGGGCAAACCGGATCGCCTCGTTGAAAAATTCCTTTCCGGCCGTGGCCGCGGTCGGGTTGTTCGGATAATTGATGAACAGAAGCCGCGCTTTTTTCAGGACCGCTTTCGGAATGCGGTCGAACTCCGGCAGGAAATGGTTTTCTTTTTGGAGCGGCATGAAGTGCGATCGGCCCCCCGCGAATAATGTTCCGGCGTGGTAGACCGGGTAACCCGGATCGGGGATCAGGGCCACATCGCCCGGATTGATGAAAGCCAGTGGAACATGGCCGATGCCTTCCTTCGAGCCGATCAGGGTCAGGACCTCGATCTTTGGATCGAGCCGGACACCGAACCGCCGCTGATACCAGTCGGCGGCCGCTTCCCGAAAGGTCAGCAATCCTTCGTAAGAAGGGTACTGATGATTCTTGGGATTCTCGGCGGCTCGTTGAAGTCGCTGAATGATCGTCGACGGGGTGGGAAGGTCCGGGTCGCCGATTCCGAGGTTGATCAGGTCCACGCCCTTGGCCAGCGCCCTCTGTTTGAGTTGGTCGATCGCCGCGAAGAGATAGGGCGGGAGGTTTTTGATTCGATCCGCAAGCTTGGGTTTCGGCATGGATAAAGAACCGCTCCTTTCTGTTCGTTTATTGGACCGGATTTGTGAGTCGGCCGATGCCGTCGATAACGACCTTGATCGTGTCGCCGGATTTCATGGGACCGACGCCGGCCGGCGTTCCCGTGGCGATCACATCACCGGGAAGTAAGGTCATGACCTGCGAGATGAAACTCACCAGGGCCGGCACTTTGAAAATGAGCTGGGCCGTGCTGGCCGACTGGCGTCGCTCGCCGTTCAGATAGCTTTCGATTTTCAGGTTGTCCGGACTGATATCGGTCACGATCCAAGGGCCGAGGGGCGCGAACGTGTCAAATCCCTTTGCACGGGTCCATTGACCATCCTCTTTTTGGAGATCCCGTGCCGTCACGTCGTTGATGCAGGTGTAGCCCAAAATGAACGCCGGGGCTTCTTCCAAAGCGATCTTGGCGGTCCGTTTCTTGATCACCACGGCGAGTTCGGCTTCATAATCCACACGGCGTGATCGCGAAGGGAGACGGATCGGCTCCTGAGGATCCAGAACGGCCGTGGACGGCTTTAAAAACAGCAGCGGTTCTTTGGGAAGCTCTTTTTTGAACTCGGCGGCATGGTCCAGATAATTGACGCCGACCGCCACGATCTTGGAAGGCTCGCACGGTGCCAGAAGGCGGACCGATTTCAGGGAAACGGCCTTGTCGGCGGGCTTGTATCCGGAAAAGGGATCCCCTTCGATTGACCGGACGGTCTCGTTTTCGAGGAGACCGTAGGTGATCTTGTCGTTGTATTGAAATCGAACGAATTTCACCGACTATCTGAGCCCCAAAACATCTTGCATGTCGTATAAACCCGGCGGGCGGCCCACGACCCAGCGCGCCGCGACGAGCGCCCCCCGCGCGAAATTATCGCGGCTATGGGCGCGGTGGGTGATCTCGATCCGTTCGCCCGGGCCGGCGAAGATCACGGTGTGCTCTCCCACCACATCGCCGGCGCGCAGCGACTGGATCCCGATCTCTTTTTTCTTCCGTTCGCCGATCACCCCTTTTCTTGCAAAAACGCCGACCTCGTCCAGATCGCGTTTCAACGTCCCGGCGACGACCTCGGCCATCTTCATGGCCGTGCCGCTGGGGGCGTCCTTTTTAAAGCGATGATGCACCTCGACGATCTCGACGTCGTAGTCGTCGCCGGTCACACGGGCCGTATCGGCCAGGATCTTAAAAACCAGGTTGACGCCCACGCTCATGTTGGGTGACAGGACGCAGGGGATCTGCTTTGCGAAGTCGCGGATCCGATCGGTCTCCTTTTTGGAGAAGCCGGTTGTGCCGATCACGATCGCCTTTTTGGCTTTGGCCACTTCCGGCAGGATTCCGAGGGTGCCGGACGGTTCGCTGAAATCGATCACGACGTCGCCCTTCAGCAGGGCCTGGCCGATCGCATGCCCAATGGGAATTCCAAGATGCCCGCAGCCGGCGACTTCACCCGCGTCGCGGCCGACGGCCGGGAGCTCCTTCTTCTCGACGGCCGCGGACAATTGCAGCCCGGTTGCCTTGTCCTGCATCAGGGTGATGATCCGGCCGCCCATCTTGCCGGAAGCGCCCGTTACAATGGCTTTAATCATGGTCTCTGGTCCTTCAGACTCGTTGATCTAATTGACCAGCCCGTACTCTTTCATCGCCTTCTTCAGCACGGCCCGGTTTGTATCGGACATGGGACAGAGCGGCAGACGGACTTCATCCGAACATTGGCCCATCCATCCCAGCGCCGTCTTGACCGGGATCGGGTTTGTTTCCACAAAGAGAGCGTCCACCAAGGGAGACATCCCGAAATGCAGTCGACGGGCCTTGTCCCAATCACCCTTGAGGGCCGCTCTGACCATCTCGGCACAGTCATCGGGAATGAGATTGGCCGCAACCGAGATCACACCGCGTCCACCGAGGGCGAGGATGGGCAGCGTCAGGGCGTCGTCTCCCGAAAGAACGGCCAGCCGGTCGCCGCACAGTCGGATCACCTCGCTGATCTGTTGCAGCGACCCCGAAGATTCCTTGATCGCGACGATGTTTTTCTCGCCGGTTTTCGGATCCACCAGCCGAGCCACGGTGGCCGGAAGCATGTTGACGCCCGTCCGTCCGGGAATATTGTACGGCATCAACGGCAGGGTCACCGCCTTGGCGACGGTCTTGAAATGTCGGTAGAGACCCTCCTGGGTCGGTTTGTTGTAGTAGGGACAGATCAACAGGGCCGCGTCCGCGCCGACCTTCTGGGCGTGGCGCGTGAGCGCGACGGCCTCTTCGGTGCTGTTCGAGCCGGTTCCGGCGATAACGGGAACGCGGCCGCGGACGATTTTTACGGTCGATTCGATGACGCGGTTGTGCTCTTCGTGGCTGAGCGTCGCCGATTCTCCCGTCGTGCCGCATGGCACGATCCCCGAGGTGCCTCCCGCGATCTGGAACTCGATGAGATCGGCAAAGGCCTTCTCATCCAGTTTCCCTTTCTTGAACGGGGTGACGATCGCGACCATCGAACCGGAAAACATCGTTGATCCTCCTCTGCGGTCAAACCGAAAAAATGGGCGACCCGTTTCGTAAGGACATCTATCATACGGAAGTCGCCGCCCAAAATCAATTCCTGAATCCAACACCGTTAAAGCCGGTGGTCCCCGCCGGCTTGGCAGGGGCCGTCGGATTGATTTGGGATTGCGGCAGGGATTATAATTTGATGTATGGATCTGCAACAAAAATTGGACCATCTGCCATCTCAACCCGGCGTCTATCTGATGAAAGGCCGCGGGGGGACGGTTCTCTACATTGGGAAGGCCAAGATGCTTTCGGATCGCGTCCGATCCTATTTTCAAGAGGGCGCCCAGCTTACACCCCGCATCCAGCATCTGGTTTCCCAGGTTCAGGACCTGGAATGCCTCGTCACGGCCACCGAACTCGAGGCGCTTATTCTCGAGAATAACCTGATCAAGAAGCACCGGCCCCGATACAACGTCGTGCTTCGGGATGACAAGAACTACCCTTATCTCCAACTGCCGCTTCAGGACGATTACCCGCGGCTTGAAATCGTCCGGCGGGTCAAGCCGGACGGCGCGCTCTATTACGGCCCGTACGTTCCCACACACGCGCTTCGCGAGACGCTGAGGCTTCTCCGAAGGCTTTTCCCCCTTCCCAACTGCAACATCGTCATCGACGGGACGGCCGAACGGGCCTGCATCGAGTTTGAGATCAAGCGTTGTTTGGCCCCTTGCACCGGTCATCAAAGCCGCGAAGACTACCGTGAGATGATGGGACAGGTCCGTCTGTTTCTGGAAGGGAAAGATAACGAACTGCTGAAGGTGTTGAGGAATCGGATGGAGGTTGAGGCGGCCCGTCTGAATTTTGAAGAGGCGGCCCGTCTGCGCGATCAGGTGGCCCATATCGAACGGACGCTGGAGCGGCAACGGATCACGACGACCGACTTTGCCGATTTGGATGTCATTGCCACGGCCCGCGGCGGGGAGGGGCTTGATTTTCAGGTGCTGTTCATCCGCGGTGGGATGATGGTCGGACGGAAGGATTTCTTTATGACCGGCCTGGGCGATTCATCGGAGGAGGATCTCTACCGCGCGTTCATCCAGCAGTTTTACCATAAAGAAGGTTTGGTGCCGCCGGCCGTCGTCGCGGCGGTCGCGCCGGCCGAGTCCGAGCTGCTGGAACGATGGCTGTCGGAGAAACGCGGTGCGGCGGTTCACTTGACCGTGCCCCAGCGTGGGAAGGCCGCGCAGTTGGTTCAGCTGGCGCAGGAGAATGCCCGCGTCTCGCTCGAAGAACATCTCCGGCTCCGCCAGGCCGGCACGGCGGCATCCCAGGAGCTCCAGCGGATTTTGGGACTTCAACGGCTTCCCTTGAGGATCGAGGCGTTCGACATCTCGAACATGATGGGCGACCAGGCGGTCGGGTCGCGCGTGGTCTGGGAAGACAACCGGCCGAAGAAGTCGGCCTATCGAAAATTCAAGATCCGGACGATTCAGGGGGCGAACGATTTCGGTATGATGAAAGAGGTCCTGATCCGTTGGTATGCTTGGGCGCGGACGCGGGAAGAGCCGTTGCCGGATCTCATCGTGATCGACGGCGGAAAGGGCCAGCTTTCGGCGGCGTTGGAGGCGATGCGGATCGTCGGAATTACCGACCGGGATATTATCGGATTGGCCAAGGAAAAGGGCGATAAATTTGAGCGGGTCTTTCTCCCGGGAGCCACGGAAGCGATCGTTCTGGAGCCGGCCTCGTCCGCGACGCATCTCCTTCAGCGCATCCGCGACGAGGCCCACCGCTTCGCGATCGCCTACCACCGCAAAGTCCGCGGTCGGGAACTGGTCCTGTCGGTTCTCGACGAGGTAGAGGGGATCGGCGAGGCGCGAAAGAAAGCCCTGCTGAAAAAATTCGGCAGCCTGGATGCGATCCGGCGCTCTTCCATTGAGGATCTGCTGTCCGTTCCGGGGATGACGCGCAAGCGGGCCGAGGCGGTGCTTCAAAGATTGAATGCGAACGAGTCGTAAGGACACGGGGCGCTGCGCCCCTACGATTCTTCCGAACCCTGCGCGGTCAAATAGATCCCCCCGATCACGACGAGCAGCGCGCCGACGAGGAATCCCGGCCGGGCCGGTTCCGACAGGAGCCAGATTCCCATGACGCTGCCGACGACCGCGCCGAACATCGACAGGACGCTTCCCTCGGCCGTCGTGGTATACCGGTAGGCATCCGTCATCCAGATCTGACCCAGCATCGAGAAGACGACAACCCCGGCGAGCGGTCCAAGACTTTCGGCTGGCGGAAAGGTCCAACGGCCGATCACCAGGGGCAGGCTTATCGCCATCCCGGCGATATTAAAGTAATGAAAAATCGTCCAGGCCGAGTCGGTCTTCCGCGACTCTTTCAACGACACGATCGCGCCGCCCACCGTCATTCCGGAAGCGATGCCCAGCAGATCGCCCCCCATCAGCCGATCGAACGAGGGGTCCACAATCAGATAAACCCCGGCGAAGGAAGCCAGCAAGATGATCATCATCCGCAAGGACAGGGCCTTCCCTTGCCACCATTGAGCATAAAGGCTGGCGAAGATGGGATAGGTGTAGAGCAGGACCATGGCGTTGCTCAGGCGCGTGGCGGCGACGGCGTAGAAGTAGAGAAGGTTGCCGATGCCGCCCAAGATGCCGCGGGCCATAACCAGACGCCGGTTGACCAGACGGATCTCGATCCAGCCGGCCGCAACCGCGGCGCGAACGATCAGATAGCTGGCCAGGAATCGTATGAAAGCGATCTCGGCCGCGCCGGTATACTCCGAGGCCCGTTTGACGAAGTAGGCCTGGATGCCGATGCAGGTTGCGGCCAGGAGCATCAGGATCATTCCGGAACGCCGGGTCATATGGGACTAAGCCTACAGGGGCGGACCGGCTCTGTCAATGTTCCTGTCTATTCTTAGGGGCTCGCGTCGCCCCCTCCACCGGCCAAGCCGGATGGAGCCTCCCCCTCTCGCTCGCTTTGCTCGCTGGGTATCTATTCCCGGCTTGACAGTGATGGAGGCATCGGATAAGATGACCTTGATTCAATAAGGAGAAGCGGGTGCGTTATTTTCAAATTGTTTTCCGTGTTTTCATCCTATCGGTTGCGGTTACAGGACTGACGGCTTGCGGTTCAAACCCTTCCTCCTCCAATCCCTCCGGCAGTGCTTCGCCTCCGGCAGTCCAGGGTCAGGGTCAGACCCCCTCTCCTCAGGTGGCGGCCGCTCCGGGCCAGCCCCCATCGGGACGTGACCCTCAAATGGAGCAAGGGGCGCAGTTTATGGCGGTCGTGATGGAGTACAAACGGCGTCTGGAAAAAGATCCCAAGGACAAGGAGGCGCTGCTCTTGCTGGGCAATGCGAATTACGATATCAACCGGTTCGATCAGGCCAAGGAATATTATCAGCGCTATCTGGAAATTGATCCGGAGCGCGTGGGAGTTCGGACCGATCTGGCCACGAGCTATTACAACACCAAAGATGTGGATTCGGCCGTGCGCGAGTTGAAATCCGTTGTGGCGCAGGTCCCGGATCATGAAGCGGCCCTCTATAACCTCGGTCTGATTCTGTGGAAGGATAAACAGGATAAGTCGGGCGCGATTAAAGCCTGGGAAACGTTGTTGAAGGCCCATCCGAATTATCCGAAGGCCGCGGAGGTCCGAAAGCGGATCGATGAGATGAAGAAGTCGTAAGGTGCGCCGTGCGATTTCTGGTCATCCTGATTCTTTCTTTTATCCTTTACCTTGTGGTGAGACTGTTGATCGGTTTCTCCTATCTGTCGAGTCAACGACGGAAACGACAGGAGCAGTTGGGAGGAGAAATGGTCAAAGATCCGATCTGCGACACGTACGTTCCGAAGAGCCGAGCCATTGAAAAGAACGTAAACGGTCAAACGATTTATTTCTGCAGTCAAGAATGTATAGATGCCTTTTTTAAAAAAAGGAGGGCGATATGAAATTTTTCCTGGATACCGCCAACGTCAAGGAGATTCAAGAAGCTGCCGACATGGGGGTCCTGGACGGCGTGACGACAAACCCGTCGCTGGTGTCCAAAGAAGGCCGTCCCTTCCTCACGATTCTGGAGGAAATCTGCCGGATCGTTAACGGACCGATCAGCGCGGAGGTGGTCAGTGTTGATCTGGACGGAATGCTCAAAGAAGGCCGCGAGCTGGCCAAGATCCACAAGAACATCGTGGTCAAACTCCCGACGATCCTGGAAGGTCTGAAGGCCTGTAAACGGTTGACGGGCGAAGGCATCCGCGTCAACATGACCCTGGTGTTCTCGCCCTCGCAGGCGCTGCTTACGGCCAAGGCCGGGGCGACCTTCATGAGCCCGTTCATCGGACGGCTGGATGACGTCAGTCAATCCGGAATGGAGATCATCCGGCAGATCAAGACGATCTACGGAAACTACGGCTACAAGACCGAGATCCTGGCCGCCAGCATCCGCCACCCGATGCATGTGGTTGAGGCCGCGCTGGCCGGGGCCGACGTCGCCACCATGCCCTTTTCCGTGATCCAGCAACTGGTCAAACATCCTCTGACGGATGTGGGTTTGAAGAAATTCCTCGCCGACTGGCAGTCGATGCAACACAAATCATAGTGGAAAATCACGAGTGATCACAGCAGATCCGCCTTCGGCTGCGATAAGTTTACCCGAGAAATCATGACATGGTTGTTTCCATCGATTCTCACAGTCGGCCTTTAAGTATTTCAACCTCGTTTCTTTTCTTCCTTTTTCTTCTTTCCCTTGGGTGCGGTCAAACCGACCCCCTCTCCAGTATCGGTGTAGTGGCGGTCAATGACAGCGTGACAGTGGCCAAGAACAGCACGAGCAACGTGATCAACGTGCTGGCGAATGATACGGACCTTGAGGGCAATCCGCTGACCGTGACGGCGGTGACGGCGCCGACGAGCGGGACGGCGGCGGTGGGGGTCGGCGGGGCGAATGTGACCTATACGCCGAGCGCGAACTTTACCGGAACGGATTCCTTCACCTACACGATCAGCGACGGCAGTGGGGGCACGGCGACCGCGACGGTGGTGGTGACGGTGGGCAATACAGCGCCGACTGCCAGCAATCAGAGTGTAACGACAGCGGAAGACACCGCGATGGTGATTGCCCTGAGCGGCTCGGATTCCAACGGGGATCCGCTGACCTTTACTGTGACGTCTCCGACACAAGGGAGTCTGGATACCCTCACGCCTCCGGCTACCTGTAACGCGGGAAATTGCACGGCGCAGGTGATCTATACGCCGAGCCTGCACTACAACGGGAGTGACAGCTTCACGTTCAAGGCCAACGACGGCCTGGTGGATTCCACCGTGGCGACGGTGTCAATCACCGTGACCCCGGCCACGATCGAGCGCGTCAATGTTGATCCCATCGGCGCTCAAGCCCAAGGCCCCCCCTGCAGCGACCCCTTCACCTGTTCATCCGTGGCAAGTTACTCGCCCTCCATCAGCAGCACTGGCCGGTATGTGGCCTATTCGTCATTTGACACAACTCTCGTGGCCGGGGATACGAATGACGCGCAAGACGTTTTTGTCCGTGACCGGCAGACGAACACCACCAGCCGTGTCAGCGTCGCGTCCGATGGCACAGAGGCAGACGACAACAGTGATCGCCCTGCCATCAGCGCGGATGGCCGCTACGTCGCGTTCATGTCCAATGCCACCAATCTCGTAACGGGGGACACCAACCTCGCCAGCGATATCTTTGTCTATGATCGACAAACCGGAGTGGCGACCCGCGTCAGCATTGTGTCCGACGGCACCGAGGCGAATGGCGGCAGTTATTATCCGGCCATCAGTGCGGATGGCCGCTATGTCGCGTTCATGTCCAATGCCACCAACCTCGTAACGGGGGACACTAACCTCGCCAGCGATATCTTTGTCCATGACCGTCAGACGAACACCACCACCCGAGTCAGCGTTGACTCAACCGACACCCAAGCCAACGGCAGTAGCGCTTTTCCCACCATCAGTAGCGATGGCCGGTATGTGGCCTTCCGATCCTACGCGAGCAACCTCATAACAGGGGATACCAATAGTACGTCTGACATTTTCGTTCACAATCTCCAAACCGGAATCACCGTCCGGATGAGCATCGCATCCGACGGCACTGAGGGAAATAATCTTAGTTATGGAACACCCTCCATGAGCGCGGATGGCCGCTATGTGGCGTTCGAATCAGACGCTACCAATCTTGTTGCCGGGGACACCAATGGTGCCTCCGACATCTTCGTCCATGACCGCGACATGGACGGGGACGGCGTCTATGACGAGGCCGGCGCCGTCAGCACCACCCGGGTGAGCGTTGCGTCCGACGGCGCCGCGGCGAGTGGCGGCTCCAGTTTTAGTGCCTCCATCAGCGGGGATGGCCGCTACGTCGCGTTCATGTCGATTGCCATCAATCTCGTAGCGGGAGACACCAATGGGTTCAGTGACATCTTCGTCCACGACCGCGACGCGGACGGCAATGGCATCTTTGACGAATCTGGGGCCATCAGCACCACCCGGGTGAGCGTTGCGTCCGACGGCACGGAGGCGGATGACAATAGTCGTCTCCCCTCCATCAACGCGGATGGCCGGTACGCGGCCTTTGAGTCGGACGCCAGCACGCTTGTAACAGGGGACACCAACACCCGTAGCGACATCTTCGTCGACCCGGTGCCTTAGTCTTGCCCATGAAGGATCTCAATCCCGTTATGGATCGTAATGCCAAAAAATGGTTTCTCATGGCGTTAACACTGAGCATGCTGCTGGGCTACCGATCGACGGTGCTGGCCGCGGGGATTGATATTCCCGCCGCCGTCTTAACCCAGGGAGGCTATGCGCTCGGCCTGGAATGGGGTCGCGTCAGTCGTGACATCAAGTTTTCCGATACGGAAATCAAACAGCGGTCGCATCCTTATCTGGCGAAGCTGAGTTATGGATTGTTGAACCGGCTTGATCTGTACGGAATCGCCGGCGCGGCAGATAGCCGGAATGATCTCGGATTCAAGGGCGATTCACGCCCCGCTTTTGGAGGAGGAATCAAACTTCTACTATTGAAGTACAACGATACTCTTGTTGGGTTGACAGGACAAGCGATCAGGTTCACAAGCTCCGACAGCAATGTCGCAAATATTGCGGGTCTCGATATGAAGACCTCCTGGTATGAATACGACATGGCCTTGGGCATCAGCAGACTGATCAGCACCCAGGTCGGTGATGGCGTCGTTTATGCCGGTGTGCTTCTATCGAAACTGAACGGCAAGCTGGAATCGGATTTCGGCAATAATCCCTCTCAGAGTGCAAACTTCAAAGAGTCCCATCCGATCGGATTTTTCTTGGGTGGTGATCTCTTAGGCGGAGATACAGGGTCGGGGGACCGAGTTCGACTTGGAGTCGAGGGTCGGTTCATCACCGAGACCTCTGTCTTGGTCAAATTAAGTTTCGCATTTAGCGGCACCGAGCTCGCGAAGTATTGATAACGTGGGAAGAAAGTATCCCGAATTGATGCGGCCCGTCTTACACCGGCTGCTTGAGGCGGCGCTGCAGGCCGCCGATCCGGTCGCGGCCGTCCGCCGGTCGCTAAGGCTTGCGAAATCCCGCCTCATTGTCAGTGATCAGAGAGAAAATAAGCCCGAAGAATCTTTTTATGAACTCGACGGGATCCGCCGATTGATCGTCCTCGGCGCCGGAAAGGCCGCCCCGGCCATGGCGGCGGCCGTGGAGTCCCTTCTCGGTTCGCGAATCACCTGCGGTTTCATCGTCACAAAGGACGGCCGATTCAAGGCGTTGAAGCGGATTCGGATTCGGACGGCCGGTCATCCGATCCCCGACCGTGCCGGACGCACCGCAGCCGCACGGATGGTCGATCTTGTGACCGGTCTGGATCCGGATGATCTGGTTCTGTTCCTTCTCTCCGGCGGTGCCTCGGCCATGCTGCCGTTTCCGGCCGAGGGGGTAACGCTCCGAGATAAACAGAGGATCACCGATCGTCTTCTGCGCGCCGGAGCGACGATTGAAGAATTAAACACCGTCCGGAAACATCTTTCACGACTCAAAGGGGGACAACTAGCCGCGCGGTGTCGTCCGGCTCGCGTGGTCTCGCTCATCCTGTCGGATGTGATCGGGAGTCGGCTGGAGGCGATCGGTTCCGGCCCGACGGCGCCGGATTCGACGACGTTCGATCATGCGATCGGAATTTTAAAGAAATACCGTCTCTGGTCCGGGGCCCCCCTTGCGGTCAAAAGATATCTTGTGGCCGGTCGCCGAGGCGCTCGACCCGAAACGCCGAAACCCGGCGATCCGTTATTTCAGCGGGTGAAAAACGTCATTATCGGAGATAATCGTACCGCAGTCGAGGCGGCTGCAGATCAGGCCCGAGCGTTGGGGCTGAATGTGTTTGTCTTAACGACAAAACTGCAGGGTGAAGCCCGGGAAGCCGCCAAATTGTTCGGGTCGCTTGCGCGGGAAGTCCATCGGATCGGGAAACCGGTTGGGCCGCCGGCGTGTCTTCTCGCGGGCGGGGAGCTGACCGTCACCGTGACGGGCCGCGGAAAAGGGGGACGGTGCCAGGAATTTGCGCTGGCGGCCGTAAAGGAGATCGCAGGGCTTAACGGGACGACGCTGGCGGCCTTCGGCACCGACGGCACCGATGGCCCGACGGATGCGGCCGGAGCGGTGGTGGACGATACGACGCTGCTTCGGGCCGCGCGAAGAGGACTCGATCTGGATCGGTTTCTGGCTCGGAATGATTCCTACCATTTTTTTAAAAAACTCGGAGGGTTGATCCAAACCGGACCGACGGGGACCAATGTGAATGATATCTATCTGTTGCTGGTGAAATGAACGGCCGTAGGGGCGCGTCGCGTCGTGCCCCTACTTGACCGGACGGTGCAAAACGGCTATTCTGACGGCAGGGATTAATACAGGGAGTCTTCTTCACAAGGAATGTTATGGATCAACAGGATCAGACTCAGACCGTAAACGTCAAAACTCTTCGGCATTCCCGGGCCCGGCCCGGCCGCGAGACCCCCGCTCTGATCGTGATGGCGGGAGGTGATCTCGGTAAAGTGTTCCACTTCGACCAAGAGGACAAGACCATCGGTCGGGACGTGGAGGCTGAAATCTCTCTGAGGGACTCTTTGGTTTCGCGGCGTCATGCCCAACTCTACCGGCAGAAAGCGGAGGACGGCGATGCGATTTATTATGTCATCGTCGATCTGCATTCCACCAACGGCACCTTTGTCAACGGCGAGCGCATTTCAAAGGCCTTCCTTCAGGGCGGCGACAAGATTCAGATCGGCAACACGATGCTCAAATTCACCTTTCATGATGAGACCGATCACCGTTACCAGGTGGAGATTCAGCGGCGGATCGAACTGGACGAACTGACCGGTTTGCTTTCACTCAATTCATTCTATGAGCGCTTGGAACGGCGGCTGAAGCAAGCGCAACGCAGCCAATCGAGAGTGGCCATTCTCATGATGGATCTGGACGGCCTCAAAGGTGTGAACGAGAGGCACGGCCATCTGGCCGGTAGTTTCCTGATCAAAAGCGTCGGCCGAATTTTGCGCAAGCGTCTAGGCCGACTCGGGGAAGTCGGCCGCTACGGGGGAGACGAATTTATCGCCTTTGTTCCGGACCTCAAAACGGAGGAGACCCTCACGCATCTTGAAAACGTGCGAGCTGCCATCGCGGGGCACCGGTTCTCATTCAAGAATAAAACCGTTCGGATCACCCTCTCGGTTGGTCTGGCGACGTTTCCCTGGGACGGACATTCCGTGGAGGTGCTGGTGACCGCGGCGGATGCGGCACTCTTCTCGGCCAAGCGACAGGGCAAAAACCGAATCGTGGTGTACGCCCAGGAGTAATCCAGTTTTGATAAAATAGAGGGTTGTCCAATAAAACCGTAGAGGTAGGGGCGGTTTGCGAACCGTCCCTACTCGGCCTTGTTTCGGGCCCGTTTGCGGTCGTGCTCGGACAGGAGTTTTTTGCGGAGGCGGATGGAAGACGGCGTCACTTCGACCAGTTCATCGTCCGCGATAAACTCGATCGCCTGCTCCAGCGTCGGGCGGTGGGGGGGCGTCAGAACGATCGCTTCCTCGGCGCCGGAAGAACGGATGTTCGTCAGGTGTTTCCTCTTGCAAAGGTTGACCACGATATCATCTTCTCGCGAATTCTCGCCCACGACCATTCCTTCGTAAAGTTTATCACCGGGACTGACGAAGAGCGTGCCGCGCTCTTGAATATTGTGCATTGTGTAGGGGACGGCTTCGCCTTCTTCCATCGAGATCAGGACGCCGCGATTGCGCGAAGGGATTTCGCCCCGGTAGGGCTGGTAGTCCAGGAACATCTGGTTTAGGATGCCGGTGCCTTTCGTGTCGGTCAGAAACTCGCTGCGATATCCGAACAGCCCGCGGGCCGGAATCTCGAACAGGAGATGAACCCAGCCGTTGCCGTGGTTGACCATGTTCTTCAGTTCGGCCCGTCGGGGGCCCAGCCGTTCCATCACGATCCCGACGTACTGCTCTTCGATGTCGAGGTAAACCTGCTCGATCGGTTCCAGGCGTTGTCCGTTGACCTCCTTGAAGATCACCTCGGGTCGTGAGACGGCCAGCTCATAACCCTCTCGGCGCATGTTCTCGATTAAGATAGAGAGATGCAGTTCGCCCCGCCCCGAGACGCGGAAGACGTCGGTGCTGTCGGTCTCCTCCACGCGCAGCGCGACGTTCGAGCGCAGCTCATTGAAAAGACGCTCGCGGAGATTCCGTGACGTGACGAATTTTCCTTCGCGGCCGGCGAACGGGGAGGTGTTCACCATAAAGAGCATCGAGATGGTCGGCTCGCCGATCGCGAGCGGCGGCAGCGGTTCGGGACGCTCGGCATCCGCGACGGTATCGCCGATCTGGACATTCTCCAGTCCGGCGATGGCTACGATGTCGCCGCCGCGGGCTTCATTGATCTCGATCCGCTTTAATCCTTCAAATCCCATTAGGCGGCTGATCTTTCCCGTCTCGACATGCCCATCCGGTCGAACCTGCGCGACCGTTTCCTGCGTCCGGATCCGGCCTCGAACAACACGGCCGAGACCGATCCGGCCGATGTAGTTGTCGTAGTCCAGCATCGTGATCTGGAGCTGGAGCGGGGCGTTCTCTTCCGCGGGCGGCGGCGGAATCTTGGACAGGATCGTTTCGAACAGAGGAATCAGATCGGTGTTCGAATCGGCCAGCGCGTATTTCGCCACGCCGGTCTTGGCCGAGGTGTAGACGACCGGGAAGTCCATCTGCTCATCCGTGGCGTTGAGTTCCATGAACAGGTCAAAGACGAGATTTAAAACTTCGACCGGCCGCGCATCGGCTCGATCAATCTTGTTGATCACGACGATCGGCTTGAGGCTGAGTTCCAGCGCCTTCCGCAGCACGAACCGCGTCTGGGGCATCGGGCCTTCGAAGGCGTCCACGACGAGAAGGACGCCGTCCACCATCGTCAGGATCCGCTCCACCTCGCCCGAGAAGTCGGCATGGCCGGGGGTGTCCACAATATTGATCTTGTAGTCTTTATATCGGATCGCGGTGTTCTTGGCCAGGATCGTGATGCCGCGTTCTTGTTCGAGGACGTTCGAATCCATGATCCGTTCGCCCATGATCTCATGGGCCCGGAAGGCGCCGCCCTGCTGGAGCATCCGGTCAACCAGGGTTGTCTTCCCGTGGTCGACGTGGGCGATGATCGCGATGTTTCGAAGGTCAATGCGGTGCGTCATAACGGTCATATTGTATTCAATCCTTTTCGTTTGAATCATCGGACAACAAAAAGCCCCAAGCAAACTCGGGGTTGACGTTATCTTAGCAGGTTCCGGCGTCGACGTCAAGCGATCGCAGGTGCCGGGAAGCAGCTTTTTTAATTGCAATCCTATCGTGTTTTCCTTAAAATACACTCAAATATTTTTTTGAGTTCAACGGGGGTTGGATGAAACTGGTTTTGAGGTCTGTTGTCGGATTGTTGATCGCCGTAATCCTGATGGCGGGGTGTCAAAAGCAAGGGACGGCTCCTCCTCAATCTCAGGCCTTACCTCAAGCGGCACCCCGACAAGCCCTGCCGACGGACGTTCCCCCCATTTTGGGCGCGGCGCCTGCGGTGATCCCGGAAGCGTTGAAAGGAAAGTGGACGGCCGTAAAGCTTCAGGTGGAGGATAAGAAGGCGAACCGTTTGGAAGAGTATGTCGTGAAGTTGGGAGGGGAATTGGCGATCCCATCCTCCACCTTGGTGGTCCAGGCGGAGGAATTCCTGCCCGATCTCAAGATCGAAGGATCGTCGTTTACGACGGCTTCAAACGAGTTGAAAAATCCCGCCGTTCATGTGAGGATCCTGGACGACGGTAAAGAGGTTTTCAACGGCTGGCTATTCCAGCTCTTTCCATCGGTGCATCCGTTTCAGCACGAACGGTATGGTATCACCCTGAGGGACAGCGTGGCCGCGTCGTAGGGGCGACCGTCCGTCCGCCTCTACATTAATATATGAAAGCATCGCGCCCGTAGCTCAGTTGGATAGAGCGTCTGACTACGAATCAGAAGGCCGGGGGTTCAAATCCCTCCGGGCGCACGAATTTTTGTAGAGGTAGAGAATGAACGTAGCGGATCAAAAGTTTATGGCCGTGGCTTTAAAGGAAGCACGGCGGGCGTTGCAGGACGGCGAAGTTCCCATCGGTGCGGTCGTGGTCTATGATGGAGAAATCATCGCACGGGCGCAGAACCTGCGGGAGGGACTCCAGGACCCGTCGGCGCATGCCGAGATGCTGGCCCTTCGTGAGGCAGCTCGAAAACTCCATCGCTGGCGATTAACTGGTGCCGCATTATACGTGACCCTGGAACCTTGCGCCATGTGCGCCGGGGCGCTGGTATTGGCTCGTATCGACCGGCTTGTGTACGGCTGTGAGGATCCGAAAGCCGGCGCATGCGGATCTGTCTTTGATATTATCCGGGATCCACGACTGAATCACCGGATCGAGGTTTTGGGCGGGGTGATGGGCGAGGAGTGCGGGTCGGTGCTGAAGGAGTTTTTTGAAAATCGCAGGGGTGCCGATAGGAATGCAAACACATTAAATAAATGAAATGTAGGGGCAGGCCTATGTGCCTGCCCTGCGCGGCTACGCAGGGCCGCCCCTACAATCCATGGTGCGATAACGGAGAGGTGGCCGAGCCCGGCTGAAGGCGTCTGCCTCGAAAGCAGATGTGGGGGAAACTCCACCGGGGGTTCAAATCCCTCCCTCTCCGCCATTGAGTTAAATCGTAAATAGTTTAAGGCAGCCATCAGGACTTCGGCGAGCTCAGTCGAGCCGCTTAGCCTGGGGCTGCCGCGGGGTGTGGGGGCATCGGAGAGGTGCAGGAGCGGCTGAACTGGCACGCCTGGAAAGCGTGTAGGGGGTCACAAGCTTCCTCGAGGGTTCGAATCCCTCCCTCTCCGTGTAGCCTTCCGAAGGGAGGCCACACGGAGAGGAATAGAAATGGCATGTGCCGTCGGGTGCCCTAAGGGCGAACGGCACATTGCCCCAGGGATCGTGAGCCGCGAGGCGAACCATCCCTCCCTCTCCGCCATTCATTGGTAATTATTTTAAAATCGGAATAAAGGCCGGGCCCTGTGCGACGGAAGCTTGCAAACCCCGCCAGGTCCGGAAGGAAGCAACGGTAAGCAAATACTTCTGGGTGCCGCAGGTCGCCTGGCCTTTAAAATTTAGTTTGAAAGCGATCGTCACGTATGGAATACCAAGTCTCGGCCCGCAAATGGCGACCACAGACCTTTGAAGAGGTCGTGGGGCAAACCCATGTCGCCCGAACCCTGATCAACGCGATCCGTCAGGGCCGGGTCGCGCATGCCTATCTCTTTTCCGGGATGCGCGGTGTGGGCAAAACCACCATGGCCCGGATCCTGGCCAAATCCCTGAACTGCGCGTCGGCATCAAATGAGCCGACGGTCGCTCCCTGCCAGGCCTGTCCCTCCTGCCAGGCGATCACGGCCGGCCAGTCGGCGGACGTGATCGAGATCGACGGGGCCTCCAATCGCGGCATCGATGAGGTGCGTGAGCTGCGGGAGGCCGTCAAATACGCCCCCATGGCCGGGAAATACCGGATTTATATTATCGACGAAGTCCATATGCTGACGAAGGAGGCCTTCAACGCCCTGTTGAAGACTCTGGAAGAGCCGCCGTCCCACGTGGTCTTCATCTTTGCCACGACCGAAGATCACAAGATTCCCTCGACGATCCTGTCCCGCTGCCAACATTTTCGTTTCAAACGCATCACGCGCCAGGCAATCATCGCCCAGTTGGAGCGCATCATCCGCGAAGAGGGCATCCGAATCACTGGCCCGGGACTAGGAATGATCGCGAAGGCCGCCGATGGCAGCTTGCGCGATGCACTGAGCTTCTTGGACCAGGGAGTGGCTTACGGCGGCAAAGAGGTGAGCGATCTAGATCTTCAGATGATCCTCGGTGCAGCCGGTCGAGAGTTGCTCTTATCCATGGTGAAGGCAATACTCCGCCGCCAAACGGCCGAGGCTCTACGACGGGTCAAAGAGCTGGCCGACCATGGAATGGACTACCGGCAATTTACGGGGGAGCTTCTGGAATATCTCCGTCACTTGGTGATGGTCAAATCGACGGCGGCGCCGGAGGAGATGATCGACCTTTCTTCGGAGGAGGTGGACGAGATCCGGCAGCTTTCATCCTTGGCGAGTATCGAGGAGTTGCAACGGCTTTTTGGACTCTTCTCACTGGCCCTGGAATCGTTTCGTGGAGCGGTCCATCCCGGTTTTGTTCTAGAGATGGCCGTGATTCGCGCCACTCAGATTCAGCCTCTCGAATCGTTTGAAAAGTTGCTGGAACGACTTCATTTGCTTGAACAGTCGGTCGTAGAGGGCGGATCAAGGAGCCAAAGCACCCGAATGCCCACCGCCGTGCCATCGGAGACGAAGGCCTCGGTGCCGAATGTTCAAATAAAGCCAACGGTCGATACGGAACCGATGTCCGCTGTTCAATCGCCCCAACCCGGACCGGCCCGGGTAAAAACTGTGGAGATCAATTCCGAAACCTCAGGCGGGCCCGGGTTGCCCTTGGAGCGCTGGGGGATGGCGGTGAAGCGCCTTCTTCAGGAAAAACCGAACGTCGGCTCCTATTTGGAGAAGGGGGTTGTCCAGGAATGGGCGTGCGGTGATGAAAAAGATATTTTGGTGGTCGGCTATGACGAGGGAGCGGCCGTCTTTGCCGATTTGATCCAGAAAGAGGAGAACCAGCCGGTGATCGCATCGGTGCTTCGGGAGGTTTTTGGAAAGCCGGTTGAGTTGAAAGTCGTCCGCCAGGAACGCTCGGCCGATGAGCGACAACAGCTCAAGCTCAAACAAGATCAACAAACACAACAACAGCGTAAGCGGATTCAACAGGAAACCTTAGCCCATCCGTTGGTCAAAGAGGCCTTGAATATACTGGGCGGTGAAGTGATCGACATTCGAGAACCCTAAAGCGGTTGAAATAGTCCGTTACGTTATTAGACGAGGAATGTATGAACAAATTCGGCGACATGATGAGACAGGCCCAGGCCCTTCAGGAAAAGCTGGTCCGGCTTCAGGAAGAGGCGGGTAAAAAAACGGTCGAGGCCACGGCCGGAGGTGGGATGGTGACCGTGGTTGCAAACGGAAAGCAGGAGATCGTTTCGATCAAGATTGATCCCGAGGTGGTCAATCCGCAGGAGGTCGAAATGCTTCAGGACCTTATTCTTGCGGCCGTCAATGAGGCCCGGCGCAAGGCACAGGAGCTCATGGCCGAGCAGATGAAAACCCTGACGGGCGGGATCCAAATACCGGGTTTGTTCCCATAGCGTTTTCAAGGGATGCTTGTTGATGGACGGAACGTCTCAAAATCCACTGGACCAATTGATTGATGAACTCAGGAAACTGCCGGGGATCGGTCGGAAGACGGCCCAGCGCCTGGCCTTTTTTCTGCTCAAGATGCCTGCGGAGGAGGCCCGCGGGTTGGCTCAAGCCGTCTTGGATGTCAAAGAACGCCTCCGGTTCTGCCGGTGGTGCAATAATATATCCGAAGAAGAAGTGTGCCGCTTTTGCGCCGATCCGATGCGCGATCGTACCCGGATTCTGGTCGTCGAAGAAACCAGCATATTGTTTGCCATCGAGCGCACAGGAGAGTACAAGGGTTTATACCATGTCCTGGTCGGAAGTCTCTCGCCTCTGGACGGCCGAGGGCCGGCCGATATTAAAGCTCAATCCCTTCTCGATCGGCTGAAGTTGGGCGAGACGAAAGAGGTTATTATCGCCACCAATCCGACGATCGAAGGCGAAGCGACGGCGATTTACCTCACCCGCCTCATCAAACCCACCGGTGTAAAGGTCACGCGGATCGCTTACGGTATACCGGTCGGTATGGATCTGGAATACGCCGATGAAGTCACCCTCATCAAATCCCTCGAAGGCCGCCGCGAGCTGGCCTAAGTCCATATTTTTACACATCAATTCTTACTAAAAAATTGCTTGACTAAGATAACGTCGCGTGTTACATTGTTACATACAATTAGTAACCCGGAACAATATCCTATGCAATTCAAGACGTTTGGAGAGTGGCTCCGTCATTATCGGCTTCAGAAGGAGATCAGCCCTTTTAAAATGGCTGAAGCATTGGGCTACAAGCGCGTTTCCGCGATTTATAACTTTGAATATGGCATTGCGCCGTTGCCGCTAACAAAGTGGCCGGCCATGGCTGCTATACTGCAATTTTCGATGGAAGAATTTTTGAAAATTATGGAGCGATATTCGCCGGACAAGGTGAATGAGTTCCGGCTGATTCGCGGGACCGCCGCTCCCTTCGAGGGCGCCTTATCCGGAAAGATCGCTGACGCTGAAGAAGAATCCCTGACCGTTATTACACCGACTCCGGCGTGGGCGGCGGATGATCATATCAAGGCCTATGGATTGACGGATGCGGATACGGTTTTCGTGACACGGGAAATATGGGAAGACTCTCTGCGCATGGCGGTGGATCTCCTCCATCGTCACCAGGACGTAAGGTTAGGGTTGTTTCAGGTGATCGACGAGTCCCCTTTTCCGGCGGCCTCTGTTGTGGCCGTTCTGAAAGAGGTCAAGACGATATGTGTTCTGGAGCCCGAGGAGGCGCGGAGACAACCGGGGACGTTGGCCGCTCATATCAAAGCCGCTTTTTTGGACGCCCTGACCGGCGCGGAGGGTTACCCTGAGATTCACCGCGTGCCCAAGATCTATTCGGTCACGGTGCAGCCGTTTTTAGAGGAATGGACGGTACGGGAGGTGGAGAATGTCCTACGCCATCTTGAGGAAAATGGTCGCCAGAGGCACCTCACCATAAAAATGGAACAAGCTGTTTCATTTTCGGTAAAAAGGCGTTGACAAACGGAGCGAAACGCGTTTAAATAACACAATAGTGTGACAAAGATACCCATAGAGTTACACCCAAGAAAGGATGCGTCATGCAGTCGGAAAAATATCGAGTGGTTGCAGGTCCCGAAGCCTATTTTACGCCAGGTGCCGCCAGGATGGGGATTGTGCTTCCAGAGCCGGGGGAGGGTCATATTGAGGGCCAGATCGTTCCGGAGGAAGAGGCATTGGAATATGCCGCCCGGAAGTTGATCGAGGCGAAGAATCCCACGATCCATCCGGGGCCTCTGGTGCTCTGGAACTGGAACGAGAAGGCGGCCAAGAAGGCGAAGGCCATTAAGGTCCTGGCCGATGTCATTCCGGCCCGGATCATCCCGATGGCCGACTATCGGCCCAAATATCCAAAAATCAATCCCGAGGTGGAGATCAATCCCAATCATCCTAACTTGACGATCTGGCACAACAAAGAAGACGTTTGCGTCTTTGTCGGTGTGCACTGTCATATGGCCAATCTTTCTCTTAAGATTATCCGAGGGGGGACCAGTTGCTTCACCATTGCGCTATGCGCCCAGGCCGGTCATGAGGATGCCAACCTTTCATTGAGGGATGTTTCGCCCGAAAAGATTCTGCGATTGGCCGAATGGGTCAACAAGCTAAAAAGTATTCCCTATGTCCGACCAGCGGGAAGGACGTCAAATGACGGCGCCGAACGGAAGAGTGACAAGGTTTTTGCAAAATAAAAATCATCGGACGGAGGAGGCTTGAAATGGCAAACGAACTATCTGAAACACAGAAGAGCCAGATCGGGAAACAGAACAAGAAGGGTCAGACCTACACCGACCCCAACCATCTCTTTTTTAAAGCCCCCCGTACGGCCGCTTTCTACACCGGCAGCGAAGTGATCAAAGAGGCCATCCGGCGAGCCAATGTGGACGTGATGGTGGCCTATCCCATCACGCCCCAGAGCGAAGCGGCCGCCCTGATCGGGGAGCTCTACGCGGAAGGGTATATCGGCGACTATCTGCGCGGTGAGAGTGAATTTGCGGTCATGGGCCAATGCGCCGGCGCCGCATTCGGCGGGGCCCGGGTCTTTACGACCACGGCCGGACCGGGAACGATGCGGGCCATGGAGAACTTCCCCATGTGGGTGGGTTCTCGTTTGCCGATCCAGATGATCGTGACCTGTCGGGGTATCAACTCGCCCCTGAGCATTCAGCCGGACACTCTGGAGATGTATTTCCTTCTGGGGACCGGGATGCTAATGTGGCATGCCGAGACGGCCCAGGACTTCTTCGACTGGATGTTGATGGGCTTTATCGTTTCCGAGCAGCCGGACGTTCATCTGCCTCTGGCGCTTTGCTGCGACGGGTTTTTCGTGACCCATACCAAGGACACGGTGATGCTCACGCCGCCGGACATGTGCCTTCCGTCCTATGATCCCTATCGCTCGCCGGTCGTCTGCATGGATATGGAATCACCGCCCGTTCGAATGATGCGGGATCCTTTCATCATGAAGTCCAACTATATCAGTTATATGACGCATGCCTCCTGGCAGGAGGAAACCCGTGCGGCCTGTGAACGGTCCCGGAAGCATACCATCCCGTTGATCGGCGGCTTGATTGAGACCGAAAACGTGGATGCCGAGATTCTGATCGTGGCGTCGGGAACGGCCGTCTCCCAGGGTCGTGAGGCGATTCGTCTGATGGAGGATGAGGGGCTTCGGGTGGGGTTGGTGAAGATTAAGAGCCTGAGGCCTTTCCCCTTTGAAGAGCTTCGGGAGGCCACCAAGAATGCAAAGCACATCTTCGTGCCGGAGTTCAATGTGATCGGGTGGCTGGCTACAGAGCTGAAGGCCGCTCTTCCGGATAATCATCGAATCATCGCCGGACCCCATGTGGCGGGCGGCATGACGATGCCGGCAGAGGTCATTGTGGAAGAGATACAGAAGACCCTGGGGAAGCGCGTGGCGACTCTGGCGGCACGGGGAAGTTGATTCTTAACGAGTTTAAAAGATAAAAGGAGAACGGTCATGAGTAAAGAAAAAATTCAGATCTGTCCCGAGTTTTCGGACATCATGCCGCCGGAGTATCGTGATCTCGTGGAGCAGTCCACCTACGGGAATGAAGACCGCGGATGGAAGGACATCGGGAACAGCAAGGAACTGATCGAAGCGCATTCCCTTTGCGCCGGCTGTCCGGAGTCGATGGCCTTCCGGTACATCCTGGCCTCCCTTCCGAATCCGGAAGACACGGTGATGGTCGGTTCAACCGGCTGCACCAGTCTCGTCTTCCCCATGGTCGCCGTGCATAACATTCACTCTCTCTTCGGAAACCAGAATGCGGTGGCCAGCGGTCTCAAGCGGGCCCTGACCGTTCGGTTCCCGGACCGGATCAAGGACGTGGTGGTGCTGGCCGGTGACGGGGCGACGGTGGATATCGGCCTTGATATGACACTGCAGGCCTGGTTCCGTCAGGAAAAGTTCACCACGATCTGTTTTGACAATGAGCTCTACGCAAACACCGGCGGGCAGGAGTCGGGCCTGATGCGGAAAGGCTTTGTGGCCAAGATGGCTCCGACCGGCAAAAAGTTCGACAAGGTGAGGCTGCCCGAGATCGCGCGGGAGTCGGGCTGCTGTTACGTCGTCAACCTGACGGTCAGCAAGCCCTCGCTGGTGGAGAAGGTGATCAAAAATGCGGTGCTGTTGGCCCGCGAGGTCGGACCGACCTACATCCAGCTTTACACGCCGTGTATTCTTGAAATCGGGAAGAACAGCATGGAAGGCCTTCAGGAGATGCGCGATTCCGAAAAGCCGGGCGAGCGCTTTAACTATAAAGAATACATCACCGACGAGGCCAAGCAGTATCTGGCCGATTTAGATGCGAGGAAAAAGGCGGCGGCGATTCCGGCGGCACAACTGACCGAATAATTAAAGAGGGGGTATTTCAATGTTGAAGAAGCGCACCAACATTCGGATGTCCGGATTGGGCGGTCAGGGAGTTGTGACCTCGGCCCATGTGCTGGCGATGGCCGCCAACAAGGACGGGAAATTTTCGATCTCCAATCCGTTCTTCGGGGCAGAAAAGCGGATGGCCCCGGCCGAGAGTTACTGCCGGATCGGTCCCGAGCGGATCTATGACCGGGGGGAACTCGTTTTTCCGGACATCATCATGGTGTTCCATCCTCAGGTGATCACACTGCAGAAGAGCTACACCGCGCCTTTCTATTCGGGCATCAAGAAGGACGGGCTGCTGATCATCAATTCCAATTCGGATCTCCTTAACGATGAAGACAAAGAGCACCTCAAGAGCCTGAATGTGGCCGTCTACACGTTTGACGGAACGGCGCTGGCGATGGAGATCGCCGGAACCGAGCTGGCCTCGAATATGGCGATGATCGGAGCGGTCGTTGGCATTTCCAAAGTGGTCACGATGGAAGCGGTGGACCAGGCCATTCAGGAGCGATTCGGCAAGAAGTACGTGGCCTCCGGGGGAACGGCCACGCTGGATGAGGCGATCAAAAAGAAATTCGCCAAGAAGGAACAGTTGCTCCAGAAGAATATGGCCACGATCAAAAAATCGTACGAACTGGCATCCGCCTGGGCCGAGAGCCGGAAGCTCGCTGTGGCGGTCTAACCGAAGAATAGGATCAATCCCGTGTATAATATCGCGTATGTAGAAGATGACAAATGTGTCGCCAATAAAGGATGCCGGCTCTGCATCATGTACTGTCCGGAGGCTGACTGCATCAAGCTCGATACGCGGAAGATGAAGGCTTTTGTGGTGATCGAACGGTGCAAAGGATGCGAGCTCTGCGTGGTGGTCTGTGACGCGGCCAAGCATAATGCGATTATCATGGCCCCCGTCGACGGCGCCACCGGCGAGATCATGCTGGACAAACACAAGGCCGAATCGGCCGCGCTCGGCCAGGCTTATCAAAGTTAACCTATCGTTTAAATACGAAGCCCCCACCCGTTGCCGCGGTGGGGGTGTTCGTTTTTTTATTTAAGAGTCATGGGAGAGATCATGGAGACAACAGTCAAGCCCACGGTACCGGCCGTCGCCCCTCTTAGTTTAAAGGACCTCGTTTTGAGAATCCTGGAACGGGAACCCCATCGGGCTTTTACCGTCGAAGATCTGCTCACGCTTCTCAAGCTGCAGTCTCCCAAGGATCCTCAGAAACAGGCGCAGGCCGTGGAGCAGGTGACGACCCATCTTCGTAGCCTGATTGAAGTCGGTCAGATCACGGAGGTCGCCCCCGGTCTATTTAAGTGCCGTCTTTTCTTTGAGCTGGAGAAGAGCATCGAGCATGCTTTTATCGGCGGAATGGGAAATAACCGCTACCGGTTTAAGTCCCCCATCTTTCGGCTTAACATCGGTGTTCTTTCGGTCTATTTCATCCATGACTCCAAAAAAAAGGAGTGGTTCTTAACGGTCCGGGACACGACGATTGGAAAAGATTACTGTTTGGCTCGCCGTCTTCGAGACGGCCAATATCTGCTTGGAAACCGCCCAATCGCCGCGGGCGATGAAAATTACGTTCAGATCGCTGGACGGTATATTGAAAAGGAACATCTGGCGCTCACGGTATCCGGCGATGAGATCGCGATCGAAGACCATAATACCGCCAACGGAACGCGCATCGACCTTCTCACAAAAGAGGGCCTGGCCCGTTATCAACAGGCCGCCTGGGCTTTCTTGAAGGCCACCGAAACGCAACACCAAAAGGACCCCGTCAAACGGGGCCGGTATGTGCTGGAGCAGCTTCTTCACCAGCATCAAAACTTTGAAACGACCTTTTTCGGCGCCGTGGTCGATTCACTGCTGATGGCCGGTTAGCGGGGCCGCAAACTTCAGGAAACCGCTGTGGATGATCAAGAGATACGGAAGTCCATTGTCGAAGTGACCCGGGCGATCGAGAATCTCAACAAGGCCTTTGAAAAACGCGCGGCCGACCTGAAGCAGGCGGGTGATACCGAGGGTCTGCAACAATGGACGAAGGCCTGTCAGGCCATGCGGGACAGTGGAAACATTTATATTACCTGGGCCCAACATTATGCCCGATTGTCCGACCCGACCGCTCCATCCGAAGAAGAGGACGGCTTTTTGAACGAAGGGGCCGTCTGGGATGAAACCCCATCCGGACCTTAACCCGCCATTGTCTCGGTACTTGCAACCTCCTCATAATTCCTCTATAATTCCATAGATTTTTTAAACCGCGGGAGAGGTTGAAGTATGCCCGATCCTGGATTGATCATGTACGAAGAGGAGTTCAAGCAGATCGAGGCTGAACTCCGCCGGCTTCATCAACAAGCCAATGCCAAGGTCACCTTTCTGGTGGATAAGAACGGCCAGTTGATTTCGGCGATCGGCGAAACGGAAAACTTGGACACAACCTCCCTGGCCTCTTTGACGGCGGGTAATATCGCCGCGACCGGCGGGATGGCCAAGCTGTTGGGTGAGAAAGACTTCTCGATTTTGTTTCATGAGGGAGAGCGGGACAATATTCATATCTCCCTGATCGGCCGGGTGATTCTCGTCGTGATCTTTGACCAACGGTCTTCTTTGGGTCTGGTGCGTCTGCGGGTCAAAAAAAGCGTGGAGATCCTGGGCCAAATCTTACAAAAGATCCTGCAAAAAGTGGATCAGGCCAAGGCCCCGACCGGAGCGGCCGGCGGGACGTCCAAAGAGGCCTCGAGGTCTCCGTTTGCCGAGATTACGGAAGATGATATTGAAAAATTGTTTGACTGATCTCAAGCGACGATCGGTTGGGGTGTAACCGGGGAATAGGTCTGCATGTCGTTTATTAATTATTCTGCACGCGAGATCAACTGCAAGATCGTTTTCTACGGTCCCGGTCTGGGAGGGAAAACGACCAACCTTCAGTACATTTATAAAAAGACGAACCCCGACAGCAA
>JACQBZ010000094.1 GCA_016194285.1 Nitrospirota bacterium
AACCCACGCAACCCCCATTCCGGTCTTCATCGTTGAATCAGGTATTTCTTTGTTCCGTTTGGATAAAGGAGTAGTGGCGGGCATCTTGATGGATCATGGCCAGTTGAGATACGGAGAGCCGACGTCCGAGGCGGTTATTCTCCAGGGTCTGGTTGGTGCCGGAGACGGTCGTGTTATCGGTACAGATCGCGACCGGAATCCCGTATTCCAGAAACGTAAAGATCGGATGCGGGCGGCCGCGTTTGACCGCGCCGGTCTGATAATTGGACGTGATACAACACTCGATCAGGATCTTGTCGCGGGCCAACCGGCGTAATAGCACTTTGTCCCGTACCGAGGAGCAGCCATGGCCGACCCGGGTCACACCCAGGTCGTCAATGGCCTGCCAGATGGCCTGCGGCCCTTCGTCTTCACCGGCATGAATGGTAAGACCAAGACCTCCGATTCGTGCAATGGCATAGGCCTCTTTAAACAACTTGGGCGGATTTCCACGCTCAAGACCGGCCACATCAAACCCGACCACGCCCGTCCGGCCATGAAACTGTTGACCTTCGGAGACGGCCGAGCGAGCGAGGATCTTGGCGATGTGAGGCCCGTGCTGACGCATGGCGATCACAATCAACCCGGCCTGGATGGGAAACCGTTTTTTGGCCCGGTTGATCCCGCTCAAGGCCGCGCTGATGGTCTGCCGCAATGTCAGACCCGCGAAGGTATGGATGACCGGCGAGTATCGAAGCTCGAGGAGCCGGACATGATTCCGATGGGCCTCCTCCACAATGGCTTCGACGACACGAGCGATGTTTTCATAAAATTGGGTGATCCAGAGCGGATAATGAAACTTGTCGAGATAGCGGAGCAGGCTTCCCATTTCCTGATCCTGGAGGATCAGGAGTTTTTCCATTTGGGTCATCGTCTCGACCGGATTCAGCCCGTGCCGCTTCATGAGCTTCCAGGCCAACGCGACCGGAATCGAGCCGTCCACATGTTGGTGAAGCTCCACCTTTTGGATGCGGCTTGGATGGGACGGCGCCGGTTTCTGCGATGATTTTTTAACTCCCATGATTATTTCTTGGATTTCAAACTTCCGATTCCGTCGTAATAAACCTTGAAATACCTCAACAGGTCGAGCACAGAAATAATTCCGATCAATCGCCCCTGCTCCGTGATACCCAGATGTCGGATCCCCTTCTCTTTCATTAAATCATTGGCCCGCTCAGGGGATTCGGTAATCTCGATCGAAATAATCGGACTGCTCATGATCGATGAAACATGGGCCGTCTCGGGATTGAGCCCCTCCGCGACGGCCTTCCGGGTCAAATCCGTATCGCTGATGATTCCGACCTCCTGCCCCCTATTGGTCACGATCAGGGAACCGATCCGACGATCCCGCATCCTCTGGGCCGCGGCCTTCAGGACGGCATCGTGATCAATCATCTCAATTTTCTTGTTTACGAGCATCTTCAGCAAATCCATCGCTTCCACTCCTTGGCGTTGGTTGAAATATCTATAGGTGGAGCTGCTGGGCCTCTACCTTTTCCGAGCGATCACTATGATATTAAAACCGAAACGATTAAACGGAAATGTCCCGGAAATCCCGCGATCGACTGTTCCAAGCCACAACGCCAACCGCCCCAAAAACGTCCGCCGGTCTTGCTCCAGCACATAACGATCCGGAATGAGAGAGGCCAGGATATTATGACCATGATATCCGGTGATCTTAAAACCATGCCGTTTCAAGAGGCCCACCAGTTCACGATGCGTAAAGGTCTTAAACCGCATTCCTTCCCACTCCCGCGTGTCGTGGCCTCGGCCCCGCATCCGGATGGCATCCCAGAGCTCGCGGGGTTTGTAAAGGAGGCCTGCATTCCACTTATTATCCACCTCGAAGGAGATCACGGCGCCGGTTTTGGAGACACGGCCGATTTCGGACAGGGCTTGATCATATCCATCCGTAATATGGCTCAGCACATCACCATAGGATAGGACGCAATCGAAAGTTTGATCCGGAAAGGGAAGTTTCCGCGCGTCTTCTTTCATGAAACGCACGTTGGAAAAGTTACGGCAGCGCTCTCTCGCGACGGACAAGAGGTCTTCGGCGATATCGACCCCGACCACCTCTTCGCCGTAACGGGCCAGTCGAACCGTCTGGGCCGCGTTACCGCACCCGACGTCCAATATCTTTTTGTACCGTTTTCCATCCAGGATCTGGTGCAGGAGCTTGTCGTAGAGGCGATAGGCATTAATAAAGAAGGGTTGTCGTTCGATGATTCGGTCGTAATCCTCGGTGAGCCGTTTATAGGCCAACGCCACTTCGTGATTCGGCAAGGTCGACTCCGTTGACGGTCGCCTATTATACGGCAAATAAAAATGATCTGGCAAGTAATGCGATCAGCGTCCCATCGTCCGTCGAAGGAACTCTTCAATGGAGCCGCTGGTTAGAAATGGATTTTGACGTTTCTCATCACCGAGGGTCGAGACCACCACAGGGGCATAATGATGACCGGGATAAACTCGGATGTGATCATCCAACCGTTTAAGGGTTCCGGTCAGGCTGTGATACATTTCTTCCGGACTCCCTCCCGGCAGGTCGCATCGTCCGCAACCGTTGATAAAGAGCGTATCCCCCGTGATCAATCGATCCCCCACGTAGAAACACTGTGAGCCCGGGGTGTGACCGGGGGTATGGATAAAGGTGACATTCAAATCGCCCACCTTGACCGCATCCCCGCTCTCGATCTTCCTGATGTTGCCGCCTCCGTATCGAAGCGCCGCCGCCTCTTTTTTATGGACGAAGACTCGGGCATCCGTCTGCTTGAGAAGTTCGTCCACGCCATTGATATGATCAAAATGCGTATGGGTCAGAAGGATGGTCTTGATCCGGAACTGATGATTCTTGGCGATTTGGAGGATGGTTGGCACATCCCATGCCGGATCCACCACGGCCGCTTCGCGCGTTTTCTCACAGCCGATCAAATAAATAAAATTCTGCATCGGGCCCAGTTCCACCTGATGCAGAAACAGGGCCGGCTCGTTCCTATCCAAGGTTTTTTTCATCCGGCTCACATCTCCCGCACGCGTTCCGATATCCCGATCACTTCATGAAGATCAAGCTGAATCGGTCCGGCCAGAAGATCGCGATTCGTTTTCCGCGCCTGATTTTTCTGATAGGCTTCGCTCTTCATCCAGGCTTCGAAGTCTTCGCGGCTTTCCCAATAACTCAATACGATGTAATAGTCGTTATTGAGCGGCTTCAAAAATTCATTTCGGATAAAGCCCGGCATCATATCGGCCAGCTTGGGCCGGCCGAGAAACTGTCTTTCAAATTCGTGTTCGCGGCCCTTCATAACCGGGATCCGGCTTGCGACAACGATCATTCGATTTCCTTCATCATCATCGATTGACGGCCCTTCTTTTCTATTCCGTATTCAACATATCGATCAAGGGTCGGAGTCGACCAAAATTCTTTCGATTGAACCGGAGCGTGAGTCGAGGCAAATGGTTCAGGTCGGGTTCATCCGACTCTTCCGGAGCGGCCGAGCATCGCTCGATCCTTCCCTGAGTCAGGATGTCATTAAAACTGTCGTATCAATCCCCGTTTTAAAAGATTTGTTTCGAGGTTCCGACGCCACTCCAACCAATAGGTTCCCCCCGGGGCATCGATCAGCACAATCGGCATGATGTCGGTTTTTCCGGTCTGGACCAAGGTCAACGATTCGAACATCTCGTCCAGGGTTCCAAATCCGCCCGGGAAGAGGGCAATGGCATCCGTTTCCTTAACAAAGATCAGCTTCCGAGTGAAAAAATATTTAAAGGTAACCAGTTTCGGATCATTCTCGATATAGATGTTGGGCAATTGCTCGAACGGCAGTTGAATGTTAACCCCAAAACTCATCTTCCGGCCGGCCCCCTCTTGCGCCCCTTTCATAATGCCGTCTCCCGCGCCGGTAATCACCATATAGCCGTGGCGAACGATTTTGTGAGCAAAGCTGGCGGCCTGTTGGTAACTCGGATCCGTCTCGGCCGTACGAGCCGAGCCGAATACGGTGACCTTGCGGATATGACGGTAGCCGGAGAAGAGTTTAAAAGCAAACCGCAACTCCCTTAACGCCGCGTTCAGGATCTTAACGTCCACGCGCGCGGCCGGATCTTCCACTAACTTCAAGGCCGTCACGATGATCTCTTTGATCAGGTCGGCATGGGGGGATCCTCCCAACATTTGGATCAGGTTAATGATGTGGTCGTCAAAACTTCCCTGTTCAAGACTATACCGTTTACCCATGATTATCTCACCGTCCGGTCCGTCGCTGCTTACGTTCCTGATAGCGTTTTTCAGCTTCCATATATCGCCGCTTTTCATCCGGCGTCTCGGTATGCAGCGGGGGAATCGGCGTCGGGTTTCCCTCATCATCCAAGGCCACATAGGTTAGGAGCGCGCTGCTGGTGTGGTGTCGTTTGCCGGTTCTGAAATCCTCGGCATAGACTTCGACCCCCACCTCCATCGAGGTGCGACCCACATAATTCAGGACCGCTTTCAGGATGGCGATCTGGCCCAACCGGATGGGTGAATGGAACTCGAGCCCTTCCATCGACGCCGTTACAACCGGCCGTTTGCTGTGTCGGACAGCCACCACGGCTGCGATCATATCAATCCAATGCATCACCCGTCCTCCGAGAACGTTTCCCAAAGGATTGGTATCATTGGGCAGGACGACCTGGACCGCTTCCGCCGCAGAGTCCGATACGGAATTTCCCTTGATGTCTTTCATAAAAAACATCCTAACATAAATCACGGATGGGAACAAGTTACTGACCCTCGATTCATTGAAAACCACGGCTCGTTTAATTCATCAGCCTTTTCTTGGAATTACAAGGGGGGCACGGTTGATAGAACCGTTCCAGATTATCCCTTGATTTCGTGGGCCGTACCATCTTATAATAGGGCTCCTGTTTATCCGAGGAATTGGATACAGAGGAAGTTGAGACAACAGAGGAACTTAAGAGAATGGATAATGCACTTGGATTGAAAACTCTGGACGCCGGGCTCGAGGACTATTATCGGCTTTCACCGGATAATCTCGATGACCGGATTGCTGCGGCAAAATCACGCTTAGCCGATCGATTGCTCCTCTTAGGACATAATTATCAACGGGATGAAGTGTATAAGTTTGCCGACTATACCGGTGATTCGTTGAAGCTTTCACAGTATGCCGCCCAACAGAGGGATCGGGAATATATCGTCTTCTGCGGCGTCAAATTTATGGCCGAGACAGCCGATATCCTAACCCCACCCGAACAGAAGGTCATTCTACCGGACCTGGCGGCGGGTTGCTCGATGGCCGATATGGCGGATATTGAAGCGGTCGAGACGGCATGGCAGGAGATCACCCGTTTCATTCCGGAGAGCACGATCACCCCGATTACTTATATTAACTCCGCGGCCAACCTCAAGGCCTTCTGCGGTGAACAGGGCGGATTGGTCTGTACCTCAACCAACGCCGAAAAGATTATCCGCTGGGCTTTCGAGCGGCGCGAGAAGATTCTTTTCTTCCCCGACCAGCACCTTGGCCGCAATACCTGCAAACGAATGGGCATCCCTCTGAATGAAATGGTGCTTTGGGACCCCGCCCTGCCAAACGGGGGCAACAGTTCCGAGGCGATCCGCAAGGCGCGGGTTTTCCTCTGGCAGGGTTTCTGCAGCGTCCACCAGATGTTTCAGCCGCAACACGTGGACCTGTTCAGAAAGCAATATCCCGGAATCAAGGTCATTGTTCACCCCGAATGCTCCATGGAAGTTGCAGACCAATCGGATCTCATCGGCTCGACGGAATATATCATCCGGACCGTCACGGCCGCCCCGGCCGGGTCCCGATGGGCCGTTGGAACCGAGCTGAATCTAGTCAACCGACTCAAGCGCGACAACCCGGACAAAGAAGTCTTTTTTCTCTCGCCGATGGTCTGCATGTGTTCGACGATGTTCCGGATCGATGCCCCACATCTCCTCTGGTCGTTGGAACGGCTTGAGGCCGGCTCGATCGTCAATCAGATCATCGTACCGGAAGCGGATCGCACCTGGGCCAAAGTGGCCCTGGAGCGGATGCTCCAGTTAGCATAGTCCGGATGCTCGATTTAGCATAAACCGGATGCTCCAGTTAGCATCGTCTGGATGCTCGGTCTCGCAGGCGCTTTTCGCATTCATCCGGAGTTTTTTTTGTCTTCTCATCGCCTTCTCATCCTCGGCGCTGTTCTGACCTTCCTTCTTCTGGCCGATCTCCATTCCGCACAGGCCAATCCCGGTTTTGCACGCCGTTTCGGCTTCAGCTGCGTGATGTGTCACTCGGCCTTTCCCAAGCTGAACAGCTTCGGAGAGGCGTTTGGCAGAAACGGTTATCAACTCCCGGGACAGGATGTCCGGAACATCACGGAAGGCTTTGGAGATCCCAAACTGTATCTCGAGAAAAATGTGAGTCTCGGGTTTCGGGTCGACAGTGCTCTCCGTTACACCAACGATACCGATGTCCATACGGACTTCCAAGCGCCTCTGCTGGCCAAAATCTTCGCCTCCGGATACCTTCAAAAAGATATTACCTTCTATTTTTACTTTTTATTTGAAGAGGGAGGCGAAGTCACCGGGATCGAGGACGCCTTCTTTTATTTTAACAACATGATCGGAAACCAAGATCTCGACCTGATGCTGGGACAATTCCAGGTCGTGGACGTCGTCTACCCCCGCGAACAGCGGCTCACCTATCAGGACATCGTCGCTTACGATACCGAGATCGGTAAGAGCGAATTCAGTCTCACGTATCAGCGGGGGGCGCAGCTCACATACGGAAAAGGTCCGTTCGATCTCGCGGCCGGGATCGTAAACGGAAACGGCCTCGCTCAATCCAACGCTCAGGACAACTTCGATAACAACTCGTTCAAAGACCCGTTCGGACGGATCGGACTTGAAATTATAAATGGGATCACGACCGGATGGTACGGCTTCTACGGGATGGACAGGGAACTGAACGCGAAGATCGACAACCGTTTCTACCGCGAGGGGCCGGACCTCCGCATCCAGGTCATTCCCAAGATCGACATCCGGTCCCAGTGGCTGTTCGGCCGGGACGACAATCCGGATTTTACGACCCCCGGCAAGCGCGTGACGATCAATAGCGGCTTCGCCGAGGTGACCTATCTTTACAGTCAGGACTGGGTCGGAGTATTACTGTATAACTGGTATGACGCGAGAGGAA
>JACQBZ010000098.1 GCA_016194285.1 Nitrospirota bacterium
ACGTCCCCGACCAGCTTGCCATCCGGAAGGCGGTTGATCCCCACGTCGATCACGGCCGCGTCCTTCTTGACCATCTCGGCCGTGACAAATCGCGCCTTCCCGATCGCGGCGATCAGGATGTCCCCTTCCCGACAGACCGCCCCGATGTCGCGGGTTCGCGAATGGCAGACCGTGATCGTGGCGTTCCGGTGCATCAATAAAAGACTGACCGGCCGCCCCACAAGATTACTCCGCCCGATGATCACGGCCCGTTGGCCTTCGATCGGGATCTTGTGATAATCCAGAATCGCCATGACCCCCGCCGGCGTGCAGGGCACAAACACCGGGGAGCCCATTGTGAGATGTCCAATGTTGTTGGGATGGAGTCCGTCCACATCCTTCTTGGGAGAAACGGCATATAACACCCGTTCGGAATCGAGATGCTTGGGCAGCGGAAGTTGAATCAGGATGCCGTGAATCTTCGGATCGTTGTTGAGCTTAAAGATCAGGTTGAGCAGGTCCTCCTGGCTCGTGGCGGCCGGAAGCTGGTGCTCTTCGGAATAGATCCCGGCTTCTTCACAGGCCTTGCGCTTGTTCCGGACGTAGATCATCGAGGCCGGGTTGTCACCCACCAGCACCGCGGCCAGCCCCGGCCGGCGGCCTTCCGCCGTTAAGATTTTCGCCTCTTCTTTGATCCGGGCTTTAATCTCGGCCGCAATCTTTTTACCGTCGATGATTACCGCCATTGATTCCCCATTTCGTTAGGCGTAAGGCGTCAGGCGTGAGGGGAACGGCACTCAATTACCCTCTTCTCCGTGATGATCCAGTTCACGCGGATATCGTGATCCCCGGTCGGGACTCTCTCGACGACTTGCAGCTCAAAAGCCAATCCGATAATCGGGACCCGCTCCGCCACCGGCGTCAGTAGCCGATCGTAATATCCGGCGCCTTGTCCCAGCCGGTTCCCGCGTGGATCAAAGGCGATACCCGGTACGATGAAGAGATCCATTCGGTCGACTTCGATCGGTCGAACGGCTTCGGGTTTCGGCTCCGGAATTCCGATCGGCCCCGGTGAAAGTTCGCGGGTGGGGTCTTTCAATTCAGAGAGCATCAATTGTTTGGACGCCGGTTCCATCTTCGGCACGGTGACGCGTTTTCCCCGCGACAAGGCATGCGCAATCATCCCGGTTGTTTCCACCTCGCTGCCGTGAGAGACATAAAAATGAATCCAGGTCGCATCACGCACGGCCTCCAACTCGAACAGTTTCTGCAAAATATCGGCGCTCCGAATCACCCGCTGGGCCGTCGTAAGCTTGTTGCGGGAGGTCATAACATCGTTGCGCAGCCGCTGCTTCTCGTCGTTGATCGTCGTCACGTTCGTCACGGGCGTTGATCCACGGTTAGGATATCAGTCGGGTTGTCGGGTTGTCAAGGAACGTAGGGGTAATTCATGAATTGCCCCTACTCGATTCAAATCTTACATCGCGGAGATAAACTCCGCGCTGTCCAATGGGATTATCGAAGCGCGTTTTTGCGTTCTCAACACAGAGCGGAGCTTGCCTCCGCGAACAACGAAAAAATGAAATATGGCTACGGCAGGATCAGAAACTCCCGGAAACCGGTGGTGGTCTGATTACCTTTGGTCACCGTGACGCGATACCAAACGTTCGTTTGCAAGTCAAGTTCGGGATTGACAACCTGCTGTGCTGAACCCGGTGGAGGAGGACCGTGTACCACAGGTGAATGAATGCTATTCTGTAATGTCGCATCGAATACATCCCAGACAGGAGGGGCGTTATTAGGAGAGTTTGGCGCCACCGTTACACGCGAGGCAGTCGTATCACTATTATTATTGGTGTCAAACCAGCTGTAGACCGGTTTTGATATCGGGTTGCCATCCGAAACATTGATTATAATCCCGGTCCCGCCGGATGCACCCTCTTGAATGTGGGTATTGACATTTTGATCCTTCCCACAGCCGATGGAAAGCAATGGGATCAGAAAAATAAAACACCAATGTTTGTACATGCGCATAAGCCTCCTCTGCCCGCGAGCCTAAAGCCGTTTTGATTCAGAACCGACCTTTCTAAATTTCTTTCCTCCGACACTGAAAACCTCTTGACCGGACATTGTTTTCACAAATGCTGGATCCTTATACCCCTATCAGTGGGCTTGATGTTGGGGGAGACTCCAGAAGAAAGGCTGGAAAGGCGGGTGGGTCATGCTGAAAATATACGCGGTAGCGATGCAGGAAAGCCAGTGGCGGTATTTGCGTCGAATTATCCGTCAAGTTCTGCAAGATCCCTTTGGCGAAGTACATATTAAATTCCTTTTTGTCTTTCGTGAGCACTTTGCCGCGGTATTCGCATTCGAAGAAATCTTTCACCCGCGAGTAAGTGCGCCAGGAAAGATTGATCTGATTGGGGACCCCACTCAACTCCACCCGCGATGCGTAGTTCACCGATTCACCCCAGATATCAAACGCAAATTTCTGGATGCCCACCACTCCGGCGATGACCGGCCCAGTATGGATGCCGATACGGACCGGCCAGTGCGGCAAATGGCCGGGCCGGTTGGGTTCGTTCACCGTTCGCACCATCTCGAAAGCCGCCATCACGGCGTCCACCGGATGCGAGGGATTGCGCACCGGCAATCCGCCAACACACATGTAGCTGTCTCCAATCGTCTTCAACTTCTCAAGACCATAGCGTGCCATGATCTGGTCAAAGGCGGTGAAGTAATCGTGAAGCATACGAACCAAATCCTCAGCGGCGAGTTTTTCTGTGGATGAGGTAAAACCCACAAAGTCCGTGAATAGGATGGTGACATCCTCAAAGTACTTAGGCTCCACGGTACCTTTGGCCTGCAGCTCTTTGGCTATCGAAACGGGCAGAATGTTGAGCAACAGCGACTCGGAGACCTGCCGTTGCTTCTCGGCCTCTTGGTGGCGCCGCTCCAGTTCCTGGTTGGCTTGCGTTAGCTGCGTACGGGCCGAGAGCAGGTTATCCGTCATCCCGTTAAAGGCCTGTCCTAAGTCACCCAATTCGTCTCGTGTCTCAATCGCAATACGATGGGTAAGATCCCCGTTGCCAATCAGCGCTGCGCCCCGTTTCAATTCACCCAATCCAAGGGTAAGATGGCGTGAAACCAGAAAGGCCACAGCAATAGCCAGTAATGTCGAAAATATAAAAATGAGGAGGGTGATCCGACCGGTCAGGCTGGCCACTCCGTAGAAATTGCCGCTTGCGACTTCGACCCGACGCTTCTCATCTTCCTCGAGTTGCGGCACCAGTTCATGTACAACGCGTTGGCTGAGAGGCTCGGCATGCATGGCGAGCTCTGTGACCGCCTTCGCCTGGTTCGCACCAAAATTCTCATAGAAGATACGCCACGACGCGCTCAGTTCCTGGTAGGTCTTTTCCAAGGACGCCACCTTATTACGCGCCTCGAAATCAGATAGATCCCGTAGTTCTTCGATCTGTTGTCTAATCGGTTCGAGTTGGTTGTTGAATCGGGTAATTTCATCGGGTCCCGCACCACTTGACGTGGCTTCAACCGGGACCTGACTGAGTAGGGCCACCTGCCTCTGAAGATCATGCAGGTCCTGTTTGATGGATGCGATAAGAATCTGGCGAGCGATAGCTCGTCGTAAAGTTTCGACGGTGGCGCTTCGTTGCTGATCGCTCCAAAAATGGATCACCAAATTCAGACCGAACAGCACTAAGATGGCCAGAAACGAAAATGTTAATCGGCGCCGAATGGTCATAGGTTCGCTATCGTAACGGGTACTCTTTTTCACCCGGCAGGTGCCCATCCACTTTCAGGACCTTCAGCCCATTGGGGACCTGTGCGGCATCCACAAAGGAAATGGAACCGGGAATGCTTCCGACGAGTCCCGTCGCCATTTCGTTCGAATAGACGATCTTTGGGCCCACGGCGACTTCCGCACGAAACACCTTGGCGATCCAGTATTGACGGAATTGTGCCTCGCTCATCTGGTAGATGATCTTGAGTACCACATCGCGTTCGCGCGCGATGGGTGCACGAATCAGGAGGGTCACAGGCAGGTCGTAAGACCAAAACTGGCGGTCTCCAAGAAGAAGCCGGCGCACCTCCGCCAAGCTCAGATCGTCCGCGGGCACGTCCGGATGAACCACGACGGCGACATCCCCGTTCGTCGCGGCGTCCGCTTCAGAAGGAAACATTCCTAAACAAAGCCCGACTACGAATAGGGATATCCAAAATTCAAAGAGAGGTTTGAGTCGACCCATCCGTGTTTTCTCCTCAGAACGTGAAGCTCGTTTGCAAGGAATACCCATTGACGCGCGGCTGATCGGGTCGGTGCTGGTTGCGGTACTCGGCCTTGATCGCGGCAAACTGAGTTATATCGTATCTTAACCCTACAATGGAGCTCGTCCGGTCGAAGTCGCTACCTTTGAAAACCACCTCAGTCCTTGGAATGCGGATATATTCAAACCGGTAGTAGGGCTTCCAGAGCGCCTCAAACCATGGGAGGCGGTAGGCCGCCTGGATGTAATACGCCGGGCTGTTGGAGGAACTGCTGCTGCCCAGCTCGTGATGATTCACATTGGCGTACTCGGCAATGAGTTCGGGGTTTTCCTTTTGCCAGACGATATGCCCGGCCGCGATCCATTCGTCAAATTCCTTAGGGGCCAGGGTGATCCTGTCGCGATAGAGCGAACCACCGACCTGGAGGCCAAAGAAATGATCCGGCTTTGTGAATAAATTGATCAGCCACGCACGATCATTGTTGTTATCACCGGCATCGCCGGCCCGGCTGACAACCGAGCCGCGACCGTTACCCACTCCAACGTTGTAATTGACATTCAAGCCGTGAGTTGGCAGCGCGCCTTCGACCAGGCCTCCGACAAAATGAACCGGGATAAACATGCCTCCGAACTGTACCATTTCCGGCCGACCGATGCTGGTCTGCAACCACAGACCATGATGGAACGCCGTGTTCCACCAATTGATCGGCGTGTGAAAGCGACCGAATGAAACCTTGAAATAATCGCTCTGGTCAAACCGAATAAAGCCGCGCTCGACTTCCGGGTTAAAACCCGGTGCCGGCGGCACGCTTTCCCCGGTTTGCAAGCCTTTCCCCGCTGTCCCGGCATCCGCTCGCGCAGTCAGACTGACCTCTCCGTAAAAGTTCACCTTTGGAGACAGAGCGGAGGTGAAGTGCAGGACAAATTGGCCTTCCTTAAAGCCGCTCTTGTAGCCGCGCGCGTCGGTGTCGGAGTAGTTAAAATCGCCGAATCCGATGATATGGAGGGAAGGGTATTCGGAAACTTGCGGCCAGGTTCTGTCGCCAATATAGGCACTGGCCGAATGGATATCTTGAATGCAAATCGTCAGCGATAAAATCAGCAGCAGTACACAGACCTGTTTTCCACAGCGCTTCATAGGAGGCTCGATCGGCTTGGGTCGGTCACGATGATCCTGATGGACTCCAAGTCGCAATCCAAGTTAACTTTTTACAGAGCCAGATTGTGGTTATTGAGTCAAGTGCAGCGCATCAACACCAAGAACGGATCAGTAGCTTCTTTTAGGGAAGGAGATCCCAACACCTGAATGAAGTGTCTCCTTACCTCTAAAGTATGGAAATGCTACCTTTCTTTCGCCCCTCTGTCAAGAGATTTCCCTTTCTAATAAGGGATTGACAATTTAATTCCTCTATAGTACTATCCCACCTACATTTAATGATCCGGCCAACTGACTGATCGAGTGCGACATTAGACCTTACTAAATTTTAACAGCCAAAAAACGGAGGTGAATCATGGAACAGGGAATCACCCGGACCGAAAAGATCAAGGGCGGTGAATACATTATAGAGGAAGGTACCTGGGCTTTTTGGGCTTACATCATGCAATCCGGCAAGGCCAGGGTACTGAAAAATGTTCATGGTAAGCAAGTGCAGATCGGCACCCTACAGAAAGGGGATATTTTTGGCGAAATGGCCTTCCTGGGGGGCGCCAAGAGAACCGCTTCGGTGGTTGCGGATGGCGACGTGGAGGTCGGGATGATTCCGAAAGACTCCTTTATGGAGGCCATTAATCAACTACCCCGTGACGTGCAGTCCAAGCTGGACGGGCTGGTCAGCGATCTGACCTGCATCAGCGAGATCAGCGGCCATCTGATCGCTCGGCTCCAGGATGTGGAGAACATCAAGCAGCGATTGATCGATGTGAAGTCCTTTGAAAAACAGGTCGAGAAGATGCCCGATTTTCTACGCGGGACGGCGATTGCGATGGCCAAGCGTCTCAACGGAGCCATCGAAGGCTGCACTAAACTGACAACCCAGATTGAGGAGGCGGTGAAGCCGGTCGTCGATCTCTCGGTCCATTTAACCCAAAAATCCCAATGAAGTCTACACTTCAAAGATCTGCCCATCTTTCAATGCGGTTAGATTCTCGATCTTCAATTGCTTGATCTCCCGCCTGATCCTCTCAAGGGACCGAAACGGTATGCCTACACATAACGGGTGATCTCTTTCATAAAAAGATTACCTATGAACTCAAGCGGGAACTTGGATGGAGACAGAGTTGAAGAACCCTGCCTTAACTGGCAGGGATTCTTCGACCCCAGTGGAAAAAATCGCATTCTTATTCGCTCGCTAACCCCGCCTTCACAGGCGGGGACTGCGCTCGCTGTGGGTGTTCAAGAGAGGCGTAGGTTTTTTACCTGAGGCCCAATGCCTTCATCAGCCGGGAGAGGTTGGACCGCTGAAGGCCGAGGATTTTGGCGGCCTCGGCCTGGTTTCCACCTGCCCTCTCCAGGGCCTTACGGATAAGGGCACGCTGGAAGTGATCCATCGCCTCCGCCATTGGGAGGGGTTCGTCCAGCCCCGGGATTTTGGGAGAAGTGTCAGGGAAACACGGGGCCTGGCTGCGGATCTCTGCAGGGAAGTCGGCCTCGGTAATAACCGGTCCAGCGCTTAAGACGACAGCCCGCTCAATGGCATTTTGCAACTCGCGCACATTGCCTGGCCAGGGGTATGATTTCAGTAAGTCCATCACCGATGGATCGATCCCCAGCCTGGGGCGCTTGACCTCCTGGCAGTACCGGTCGATGAAATGGTGGACCAGGGCAGGAATGTCCTCCTTTCGGTCGCGCAACGGAGGCATGGTGATGGAAACCACGTTGAGCCGATAGTAGAGATCCTCTCGAAAGGTGCCGGTCTGGAGCGCCTGGCGCAGGTCGCGGTTTGTGGCGGCGAGGATGCGCACGTTGACGCGGATATCCTTCGTCCCCCCAACACGTTGGAACTCCTTTTCTTGGAGGACGCGCAGCAGCTTCGTCTGGAGTTTAGAGGAGAGGTCACCGATCTCATCCAGGAAAATCGTCCCCCCATCAGCCAGCTCGAATTTGCCTTTTTTCTGCGCGATAGCCCCCGTGAAGGCCCCTTTTTCGTGACCAAACAACTCGCTTTCCATCAACTCCTCGGTAAGCGCCATACAATTGACCGCTATAAAAGGATGCGCTGCGCGCGGACTCCACTGGTGGATGGCACGGGCGATGACCTCCTTGCCGGTCCCGCTTTCGCCCAGCAGGAGGAGGGTGGTGTTCACGGTCGCAACAGATTTCGCCAGGCGCAGCGCATCCTGCATCGCGACAGTGCTCCCGATAATGAAACGGTACCGGTCCTGGACCAGCTCCTGCAAAGCGATGTTTGCATTGTTCGTGGTGGCGTACACCTTTGCACGGTCGATGGCGGTGCCGGCAAGCCCCCCAAAAACGGTCAGGAGCTGAAGATCCTCATCCGTAAAGCCATTTGGGTTGGCCGTGTTGAGCACCTCGATTGCCCCGATAAGCTGGCCGCGCTGCGTCAGGGGTGCACACAGCAAGGATTTCGTCTCAAACCCGGTCTTTTTGTCAATCCCGCCGAAGAATCGAGGGTCCTTGGATACATCATTACAGATCATCCCTTTCCCCGACTGCGCCACCCACCCAGCGATTCCCTGGCCTAATTCGATCCGAAATTTTCCGACCTTCGCCCCGCCCGCCGAAAAGGCGAATGCGAGCTGATGTTCATTTTTGTCAATCACGGCGATGCTGCATGCCTGGGCCGAGAACAACCGTATGGCCAATTCCAGGATGATCCTGACCAATTCCTCCGGTTCGACCGAGCCTATGAGTAACTCATTGATCTCAATGAGGCTCTCCAAACGCAATCGGGTCTGTTCCAGTTGTGTAGTCATATCGATCAGCTATTATCCAATGGATAAGATACCCCATCATAGTCATCAGCAAACCCGGCACCACCTTCACAGCCTGGCGCACACGGTTCAAACATCAAGCTTTCAATGAGGAGGTTTAAAATGACGATGCAATACAGACAAATGCTGCGGGGGCCGCATTTTCCCCTTTGGGTTCTCATTGCTGGCCTCGTCCTCCTGACTGGTCCTGGACTGAGAGGCCTGTCTTGGGCCAGCGCTGCGGAGGGCGCTCTTCACATCGCTGCCCAGGCCGATCGTCTGAGCGTAAAGACAAGCGATGCGCCTCTGGATAAGGTCTTAGAGGAGATTGCCCGGCAGACGGGGGTCAGGGTCTATGGGGAGTCGCGCATAACCCCTAAGAGGATAACGGCAGAGTTTGATGATCTAACGATTCAAGCAGCGTTAGAGCGAATCCTTAACGGGTACAATTATGCTTTTGTGTTCTCTGGAAACCAGGGTGGGGATCCCTTTTCACGGCCTCGGCTCACCGAGGTCTGGCTGTTTTCGAGAGGCGAGACGATGGCCTCCGGGCCGAAGGGGGCAGAGAAGGTGTCTGAAGGGGTGCACATGTCTGGAGAAGGCGGTAACAGCCCTGATCCCTCCATCAGACCGCAGGTAGCGGAGTCTATGAGTGAGAGCCACGATCAGACGATCATTCCCGCCTTGCTAAATCTCTTACAGGATCCGGATAGCTTAGTGCAGGCCCTGGCCCAAGAAATGCTCGAGAGACTTCAAGGGGAATCAGACATGCTGGCCGGGGATGTTCCAGGGATAGTGGAATTCCCGGCTGTAATGGATGAGCAGGAGGAAAGAAAGTAAAAGGAGCGGTAAGGCCTAGACTTTGAAGATCTGCCCGTCTTTCAATACGGTCAGATTCTCGACCTTCAATTGCTTGAGCTCGTGCCCGATCCTCTTAAGGTAAAGTGGCTTCAGATGGTAGACATAAAGCGGGAGGCGAGGCTTGCCGATCTTTGAAAACTCCTGAACGAGAAGGTTAGGGGTAAGGTGTTTACTCCTGACGGCCAGATCCTCAAGGGCGTTTGGAAAGGAAGTCTCAATCATGGCCGCTTTCAGATGAGGCTCCTTGGCTGCGGCTTTCCATAGTTTGTCGGTCCTATAGGTGTCCCCGCTATAGAGGATGGAGGAGTTCTTCTCTCGGATAAGGAAACCGGCGCAGGGAATAATATGGTTGACCCTGAAGGCCTTGACTTCCAGACCGTCAATTTTGATTGTTTGCCCTTCCCGGATCGCCTTCAAACGAAAGACGGGGTTCCGGCTATTGGGTAGTTTGGTAAAATCGGGCCAAATCTGATTATTGAAGAGGTTTCGTTGAAGTCCAGCCAAGATCTTTCCAAGGCTGATGATCACAACCGGTCTTCGTCTCTTTTCTTCGATGAGGTTTTCCGACAAAAACGTCAGGTCTTTAATATGATCCGCATGGATATGTGAGATCAGCACATACCGGATCTTGCCCTGTTCGGAGAGCGTCAGGGAAGAGCAGATAGTGCCGGCGTCCAGTAAAACAGACCCATTGATCAGAAACCCGCAGGTGCGATGGTTTGAAAGCTTTGCCCCATGACATCCCAGCACTCTAATTTTCATGTTCCTCCTTTTGCATTTAAATCGTTTTTCCCATAGCCCTGAACGGTACTAAGATCTTTATAGGGGTTTCTTCTATCCGGGTGGAAAAAGCCCCTCATTTTAATTCGCTCGCTAACCCTGCCCGTACGGCGGGCCTGCCTGCCGCCCGCCTGCCGGACGGGCAGGGACAGGCGGGCCTGCCTGCCGTCAGGCAGGGGATTGCGCTCGCGGTGCGGATTCAAGCGGTGGAGGATGATGGACGGGCCATGAGGGTCTCATTCAGTTCATTCGCCCGATAGGCTCGAAGGAAGGCCTCGACCACCTTTCCGTCAAATTGGGTGCCGCTCAACTTCCGTAGCTCCTCCAGGGCCGTTTGAATCGGGAGTCCCTTACGATACGGACGGTCCGTGGTCATGGCATCAAAGCAGTCGGCCACCGCAATGATGCGGGCGATGAGAGGGATCTCATCCCCTTTCAGCCCATGAGGCTGTCCCGTGCCGTTGTATTTTTCATGATGATGGCGTATGCCGGGAATAACGTGATGCATTTGTTTGATATTCTCAACAATCCTTGGCCCAATTACGGTGTGTTCTTCCATCTTCTTCTTTTCCGACTCATTGAGTTTTCCCGGTTTCCGTAGGATGTGGTCATCCACACCGATCTTCCCGATATCATGAAGCAGTGCCGTCAATTTAAGGCTTTCCAACTCGGCTGCACGAAGACCAAGATGCTTCCCCATCATCGTGGAGTAGGACAGAACCCGGCGGGTATGCCCGGCCGTGTACACGTCCTTGGCCTCGATGGCATCTCCCAGGGCCTCGGCTGTACCGAGAAAGGTTTCCTTCATTTCCTTATACAAATGGGCATTCTCCAATGCAATGGCCACCTGGTCGGCCAGACTCTGAAATTCTTCGAGGTCCCATTTGGAGAAGGGCTGCGTGCCCAATTTATTAATCGCCTGCAACACGCCAATGATCTTGCCCTTGATCTTGATCGGAACGCAGATCATGTTGCGCGTGACAAATGAACTCTTTTCATCGGCCTTCCGGTTGAAGCGCGGGTCCTTCTGCGCGTCCGCCACGATTACCGGCTCACCCGTTTTGGCCACCCAGCCGGCGATTCCTTCTCCGATCTTCAGACGGATCTCTTTGACCCGCTCTCCCCGCTTCCCCAGTTCGACTTCAAAATACAATTCATGGGTCGCATCATCGATGAGGAGAAGGGACCCCACTTCGGCCTCCATCAACCGGGTCGCCGCCTCCATCGCCCGTCGTTTGACTTCTTTCTCGTCCAGCGTCGAATTGAGCAGTCGGCTGATCTCTTTCAACGTCTTGAGTTTCCGGACCTTGCTGTCGTATTTCTTAAAAAGCCTCGTGTTCTCGATCACCGTGGCGACCTGAACCGCAAGCGCATCCAGAAGATAGAGATCTTCCCGCTGAAACGGCCTCCGGTCTTTTTTATTCAAAACTTCAACGACACCCAATACCCGCCGCGCGATCTTGAGCGGCACGCAGAGCCTGTTCTGTGGCGCCACCCCGATTTCCGGACCGAACTCCTTCCTAATCATCCGGTCATGCTCTGCATCGACCGTAAAATAACTATGGCCGGTCCGGATAACCCAACCCGCAATACCTTCTCCCAGCGGGAGGTGCTTTCCGACCAGACCTTCCGATCCTTTACCTTTGGAGGCCACAAAGATCAAGTCCTTCGTCACCTCGTCCAGGAGCAGGATCGAGCCGGCTTTCGTCCGGGTAAGTTTTAGAATCACACCGAGGTAGTGATCGTAAAGACGATCGAGCGATTGGGCCTCCAACGGTATTCGGCTGACGCCCTGAAGCACTTCCCGTTTGGCCCGCTCCAGCGTCAACTCTCTTTTAAGCCTCAGCACGGCTCCGGTTTGATCCGTGATCCGTCTACCTTTGGAGGATCGTTTGGTGATCATGATTTCATCTTCGCGCCATCAAACCGGCCGTTGCTCAGATGGGCTTGCCGGTCAGGGCATGCTTTAAGCGCTTCACAAACCCCGCAACGACGGACGGAAGCTCAGGGTCTTCTAAATGCTGCTCGACCAGCCGAACGATCGCGCTCCCCACGATCACACCATCCGCCATTCTCCCCAGCGCCCTGGCCTGCTCCGGCGTTGAAACACCGAAGCCGATCGCGACCGGTTTATCCGTCATCCGGCGTATCATCTTCAGCCGAGCCCGGACCTCCGAAAGGTCTTTTAACGAGGCCCCCGTTATACCGGTCAACGAGACATAATAGAGAAAACCTTGCGTCTGTTCGGATAAGAACCGGAGCCTTTTCATCGGCGTGGTGGGCGCGGATAACAAAATCCAGTCTAATCCGCTCCGTCGACTCTGCTCCAACACGGCACGGCCTTCTTCGGGAGGAAGATCCGGAATGATCAGCCCATCCACGCCGGAGGTCTCGGCCGCCTTGAATAAATTCTCGACACCGAACTTGTGGACCGGGTTGTAATAGGTCATCAGGACAATTGGAATCTCGCTTTTTTTACGTATATCTGAAACCAACTTCAAGACATCCTTTAGGGAGGTTTTCCATTTTAAGGCTCGCTGACCGGCTTGTTGGATCACGGGGCCGTCCGCAATCGGATCGGAGAACGGGACACCCAGCTCGATGATATCGGCGCCGGCCTGTTCCATCGCCAGCACCAATTCTTCCGTCCGTTCAAGATAGGGATCACCGGCCATAATGTATGGGATGAGCGCCTTTTCCTTCTTGGCCCGCAGTCCTGAAAATGTATGATCGATTCTGGACATCACGCGCCCTACAATTTCACCCCTCGGATTTTGGCCACCTGCATGACGTCTTTGTCGCCCCGGCCGGAGAGATTAACCACGATGATCTGGTTTCGCTTGAGTCGAGGGGCCAGCTTCACGACATGGGCTACGGCATGGGCCGATTCAAGCGCCGGCATGATCCCTTCCACCCGACTCAGGAGGTCGAACGCGGCCAGGGCCTCTTGATCCGTGGCGTGCGTGAAACGGATCCGGCCCCGATCATGATAGTAACTGTGTTCCGGACCAACGGCGGCATAGTCCAGTCCGGCGGAAACGGAATGGGTCAGCCGAATCTGACCGTCGTCGTCCTGAAGAAGATAGGTCATCGTGCCGTGGAGTACCCCGACGGAACCGTCGGCGAAGCGCGCGGCATGTTTCCCGCTCTCGATTCCATGACCGCCGGCCTCCACCCCAATCATCCGCACCGTTCGATCGTTCAGGAAAGGATAAAACAACCCCATCGCGTTGCTGCCTCCTCCCACGCAGGCTAAAAGGAAGTCCGGAAGACGGCCTTCCGCTTTTCGGATCTGTTGGCGGGCTTCCCGTCCGATCACTTTTTGAAAGTCACGGATCATGACCGGAAAGGGGTGGGGACCGAGCACCGAGCCGAGAATATAATGGGTGGTGCGCACGTTCGTGGTCCAGTCCCGCATCGCCTCGTTGATCGCGTCCTTAAGCGTCCGACTCCCGGAATCCACCGGCGACACTTTCGCCCCCATCAATCGCATGCGGTAGACATTGAGGGATTGACGCTCCATGTCTTCGGTGCCCATGTAAACTTCGCACTCCAACCCGAAGACGGCCGCGACCGTCGCCACGGCCACACCATGCTGTCCGGCGCCGGTCTCGGCGATGACCCGGCGCTTCCCCATGCGTTTGGCCAGTAAGGCCTGCCCGATCGTGTTGTTGATCTTGTGCGCGCCCGTATGACACAGATCCTCGCGTTTTAGATAGATCTTGGCGCCGCCGATCTTTTTTGTCAGACGTTGGGCATAATAAAGCGGCGTAGGCCGGCCGGCAAATTCTTGAAGATATTTCTTAAGGTCCGATTGAAACTCTTTATCATTCTTAGAGAAATTATAGTGTTTTTCGAGTTCGGTGAGCGCCGGTATTAACGTTTCCGGGGCAAACCTTCCGCCATAGATACCAAAGTGGCCGTTTTGATCGGGTGATTTCATCATCATTGATGGCGTTAATTTGTCCACGGTAGGGGCACGGCGCGCCGAGCCCCTACGGCGGTTACGATCCTCATGTCTGGTTTGCAATTTCAATAAACCGCTTCAGTTTGGATACGTCTTTTTTACCCACACGTTCTTCCACGCCGCTGCTGACATCCACGCCATAGGGCCGAACCTGCTCAATCGCTTGCTGGATGTTATCCGGCGTCAGACCGCCGGCCAGGATGATTTTTCCGAATTTTTTTGCATCAACCGCCAGATTCCAATCAAAGGTCTCACCCGTTCCCCCGAGCTGTCCATTCCGAAACGTGTCCAGGACGAAGGCCCTGACCTTGTACGGAATCATTCGATTGAGACTAAACTTGTCGCGGACCCGGATCGCCTTAATGACCCGATTGCCCAATCGCCGGCAGAGATCCGCCGGCTCATCTCCTTGAAGCTGGATCACGTCGAGTCCGCATTCGTTCACCGCTGAGAGGATTTCCCTTTCCTCCGAATTGGCAAAGACGCCGACCGTCGTGACAAACGGCGGCAACTGCGCGATGATGTTCTTCACCGTCTTCAGATCCGTATAACGAGGGCTGCTCCGATACAAGACGAAGCCCAACGCATCCGCCCCGAACTCCGCGGCGGCCAGCGCGTCGTGGACGTTCATGATCCCACAAATTTTGACTCGCATCCCCGTCCGCCCTCACATCTTTCCGAAAAGCTCCCGAATCTTGGCCCGGATGTCGGGACTCTTCATAAAGGTCTCTCCGATCAAGACGGCATCCGCCTCCGCCTCGAAAAGCCGCTCGACGTCTTTTCGTTGAACGATCCCGCTCTCGCTCACCACGATCCGGTCCTCCGGAATTTTGCGAATCAAACGGAACGTGGTCTCCAGATCGGTTTTAAACGTCGCCAGATCACGGTTGTTGATCCCGATCATTCGGGCACCCGCCTGCAAGGCGCGCTCGACCTCGGCCTCGGTATGGACCTCCACCAGACTGTCCATGCCAAGATCCCGCGCCAGGGCCTGGAAATCCTTCAGACGACCGTCGTCCAGGATCGCGGCGATGAGCAAGACCGCGTCGGCATCAAACGCCCTCGCTTCGTAGACCTGATACTCATCGATCAGAAAATCCTTCCGCAGCAGAGGCCGCTTTACAACGGCGCGAACCTGGCCGAGATAATTCAAGGAGCCTCGGAAGAAACGCTCCTCCGTCAACACCGAGAGAGCCGCCGCCCCCTCCTCTTCATAAATCGTTGCGATGTCGATCGGATTGAAAGCCTTCCGGAGCAGACCCTGCGAGGGAGAGGCCTGTTTCAACTCGGCGATCAGCGGCAGGCCCGCATCCTTCGAAAGGGATCCCGCAAAAGGCCGTGGGGCTTCCCGATCCTTGATGCGGCGCTTGAGATCGGCCAGCGGACGGTTGAGTCGCGCGGTCCGAACCGCCTCTCGTGTTGAGGTCAATATCTCGTCCAGAAATGTCATGGCCCCTGAATGGGTCTAGACCCATTGCTTTCTTCTCACGGCCGGTGGGTCATCGCGCGGAGGCGGTTTAGTTTTTCCAGGGCCGCTCCGCTGTCGATCGATTCCGCCGCCACGTGGATTCCGTCTTGGAGGGTGCGCGTCTTTCCTGCGGCGACGATGGCCGGCGCGGCGTTGAGGAGAACCACATCCCGCCTCGGTCCTTTCTGGCCGCCGAGAATATCCAGGAGGATCCGGCCGTTTTGATCCGGCGTTCCGCCGATGAGATCC
>JACQBZ010000096.1 GCA_016194285.1 Nitrospirota bacterium
CCAAGAGACCCAGCTCACGGCCTTGGGACATTTAAATCACTTAAAACGTTACCGGAGGGCGGATCACCTCATTCTGGACTCGACCGCGCAACGGAATCTGGAGCTGACCCGGCGTCTGATCGACGGCCGACCGGAAGGCTCACTGCTCTGGACGCTGGACCGGACCCTCACCCCGATGGGCGCGCGTCGCCTCCGCTATTGGTTGCTTCAGCCGCTTGTGGACATCGGGGCGATCCGTGCGCGGCAGACCGCGATTGAAACGCTTTTGAATGAAACGACGCGGCGCAGCCGCCTCCGCTCGATTCTGAAGGGGATTGCCGATCTGGAACGGATCATCGGGCGGGTCTCGCTCGGCACCGCACTTGCCCGCGATCTGGTTCAACTGAAGAACTCGATCGAGCCGCTGCCTTCTCTCTATAAATGTCTGACGGACCCGAACCCGTCCGACCCGGAACCGGACGCCCATTCCATTCTGGAATCGATCCGCGCCGAATGGGACGATCTGACCGATATCCATTCCCGCATCCAGCAGACGCTGGTGGATGCGCCGCCGCCGGGGCTGCGCGACGGCGGATTAATCCGGGACGGGGTCGATCCGGCCCTGGATGAGTTGAATCGGATTGCCCGCGATGGAAAACGTTGGATCTCGGCCCTGGAGGCGAAAGAGCGGGAACGCACGGGAATCGATTCACTCAAAATCCGTTACAATCAGGTATTCGGATTCTATATCGAGGTGACGAAGACCCATCTCTCGCGCGTGCCTCCGGATTTTTATCGGAAACAAACGCTGGTGAACGCCGAACGATTCATCACCCCCGAGCTCAAGGAACTGGAGACCAAGGTGATCGGGGCGGAGGAACAGAGCCGGCTTCTTGAGTACGAACTCTTCGAGCGGCTTCGGACGGAGGTGGCCGCGGCCGCGGCCCGCATCCAGGCCATGGCCCGATCGGTCGGCCTTTTAGATGTTTTGTCCGCGCTGGCCGAGGTCGCGGCCACGGAGCACTATGTCAAGCCGGAGGTCAATGACGGCGACGAGATCCGGATGATCGACGGCCGGCATCCGATGCTGGAGCGGATGTTGCCGAGAGGATCCCGGTTCATTCCGAACGATGCGACCCTGGACTGCCAGGACAACCGTCTGCTGATCATCACCGGCCCCAACATGGCCGGCAAGTCCACCTATATGCGACAGGTGGCGTTGATCGTAATCCTGGCCCAGACGGGCAGCTTTGTGCCGGCCGCGGAGGCCCGAATCGGACGGGTCGACCGGATCTTCACCCGGATCGGGGCCTCGGACGATCTGATGGGCGGGCAGAGCACCTTCATGGTCGAGATGACCGAAATGGCCGCCATCCTTCACCAGGCCACCGCACGGAGCCTGATCCTGCTGGACGAGATCGGGCGAGGAACCAGCACGTTCGACGGCCTCAGCATCGCCTGGGCCGTGGCGGAATATCTCCATCACCCGGCCCGATCGGGCGCGCGGACGCTATTCGCCACCCACTACCATCAGCTGACCGAACTGGCTTTGACTTTTTCCGGGATAAAGAATTACAATATCGCCGTTCGCGAATGGAACGACGAGATCATCTTCCTTCGGAAGATCGTGGCGGGCGGAACCGACCGCAGTTACGGCATCCAGGTGGCCCGGTTGGCCGGTCTGCCCCAGGACGTGATTCGCCGTGCGAAGGAAATCTTGGCCAACCTGGAAAACGGCGAGCTGAACGAGCTCGGTCAACCCCGGTTGGCTTCGTCTTTGAATCCGCCGTCGGACCTCACCGATGCGGGTGCAAATGTCCCGGGTGCTGATCAGTTCAACCTCTTTAACCCGACCGTTCACCCCGTCGTCAAAGAAATTTTGCAGGAACTTCGGAAAACGGATACGGACCATCTCACGCCGCTGGAGGCGCTCAACCTCCTGCATGAACTGAAAAAGAAAGCCGAGGGCCCCATTGAAGAAAGTCGCTAAACCGGGAGAAGAAAAAACACGGTCCGCGAACAACCCGGTCAAACTGGTCATCGTCGGCGGAGGTCGAGGAGGCCGGGCGCTCGTGGAGCTCTTGTACAACGATCCCACCGTCAAAATCGTCGGCATCGCCGACCTCAACCCGAAGGCCCCGGGCATGCTGCTGGCCAAACGCCTGAAAATTCCGCACACCGCCGATTACCGGAAATTGTTGAGGCACGACCGCGTCGATATCGTCATGGACGTGACCAAGAATCCCGCGATCGGACGGGACATCGCGACGATCGCCCCCAACGCCGAGGTCATCGGCGGATACAGCGCCCGGTTGATGTGGGATATGGTCGAGGCCCGGATCAAAAGCCGTGAAGAGATCGAACGCCTGCTGATCGAGTATCAGTCCCTTTACGACCTCGGATTAAAGCTCACGGCCAGCGAAAACCCGGAGAAGCTTTATCAAACGATCGTGGATTACGCGACCAGCCTGACGAACACGCCGGCCGGCAGCCTCACCATTTTCGAGGAGAAACGGGGCGAGATGTCCCTCGCCGCCGTCAAAGGGGTCTCGAGGCGGTTCTCGAACAAGACCCGGTGGAAGGTCCGCCAGGGCGGGCTGACCAGCCACATCTTAAATCAAGACCAGCCGCTGGCGGTCCAGGATATTAAACGACACCCAAAATTCGACAACCCCATCATGCTGCGGGAAGGCATTCGCTCCCTCATCGCCTCGCCGCTGAAAACCGAGGGGCGAATCGTGGGGATTCTGTACGTCGATGACTTCAAACCACGCCAGTTCACCACCCGCGAGATCTCGCTCCTCTCGCTCCTTTCCACCTTTGCCGCGATGGCGATCGAAAAGACGAAACTCCTGGAGAGCACCCGGCAACTGGCCATCACGGATGAATTGACCGGGCTTTACAACCACCGCCATTTCCGTCAGCAGTTGAATATCGAAATCAACCGGGCCGATCGATACGGGCGGTCCCTCTCCCTCATGATGATCGACATCGATTACTTTAAACACTACAACGACACCAACGGTCATCTGAAAGGCAATGAGGTGCTGAAGGAAGTGGGCCGAATCTTAAAAGAGATCAGCCGGGAGGTGGATATCGTCGCCCGTTACGGCGGCGAGGAGTTTTCGATCATCATGCCCGAAACAAAACGCCGCCGAGCCTTGGCCCTTTCCGAGCGCCTCCGGAAACGGATCGCGTCCCACAAATTCGAAAACGCACGCAAGCAGCCGAACAAGAAATTGACCGTCAGCGTCGGTGCGGCCTCCTACCCGGAGAGCGCGGGTACGGCCTTTGATCTCATCGCGGAGGCCGATAAGGCGCTGTACGAGGCCAAACGCGCCGGCCGCAATACCGTCTGTGTCTCCCGTCGGAAGTCGAGAACGACCGACCGGCCTCCTCCGCATCGTTTAAGACAAACGTAATAGCGAGCAAGGCGAGCGACCTGCCGGCCGGCAGGCAGGGAGGGGGAGGCTCCATCCGGCTTTGCCGGTGGAGGGGGCGACGCAAGCCCCCATAATCGATCAGGAGCCGGCCAACAAGGCTTCAAACGGGCGGGCGTTGGAGGCCACGGGGCCCAGTACGGTCAGGGAAAGTTTTCGGGTGTCGAACAGCCGATCGCTCAACCGTTGGACCTGTCGTCTTGAAACCCGATTGATCTCGCGAAGCGTCTCTTCCAACGAGAAGTACCTTCCGAAGTAGATTTCGTCTCTGGCCAGGCGGCTCATCCGGCTATTCGTGCTTTCCAAACTGAGCAGGATGCCGCCCTTCATTTGATTGACGGCACGCAGGAGCTCCTCCCGCTGCACACCCCGCTCGCGCAACTTTCGAAGCTCCCGGATCGTCAGTTGAACCACCTGCCGGACGGCCTTCGGACTGGACGCCGCATAGACCGTCAGCATCCCGGCGTCTTGAAAACCGGCGTGATGCGAGTAAATCGAATAGACCAGGCCCCGTTTTTCTCGGATCTCCTGAAACAACCGCGAGCTCATTCCCCCGCCCAAGAGGAGGTTCAAGGCATAGATCCCGTATCGGTCTCGATGGGTGAGCGGCAGTCCCGGGAAACCCAGACAGAGATGCGCCTGCTCGAGTTTTTTAGGCCGGATGAAGAGGCGGCCGTTGGCCACCGGCGGCCGACGAGTCTCGACGAACGCCGGACGATCCGATCGGCGGGAGCGAGGGCCAAAAGTACGGAACAATCGGTTGAGTTGTTTGATCAAGGCGGATCGGTTGAACCGCCCGGCCACCGAAATGACCATCCGCTCCGGACGGTATTTCCGGTTCAGAAAGTCCAGGATCTGTCGACGGGTAATGGATCGGATGATTTTGACGTCGCCGAGGATCGGCCGGCCGATCGGGTTTCCGCTCCAGACGTTTGCGGTATGAAGATCGTAGATCAGGTCCTCGGGATCGTCCTCGACCATTTTGATCTCTTCCAGGACGACCCGCTTCTCCCGCTCGATCTCAACGGGTCGGAAGACGGAATGGCGGAAGAGGTCCGCGAGGAGATCCACCGCCCGAGAAAGGTGTTCATCGATCACGTTGGCGTAAAACGCGGTGGTCTCCCGCGACGTGAAGGCGTTGAGCTCGCCGCCCAGGCCGTCCATCTCCTGAGCGATCTCCCGAGCCGAGCGGCGAATCGTGCCTTTAAAGAACATGTGCTCGACGAAGTGGGCCAGGCCGGCCTCGGTCTCCGCCTCGTCGCGGGAGCCGACAGCGACCCAGATCCCCACTGAGGCCGATTTCACAGAGGGGATCTCTTCCATCACGACGCGGATCCCGTTATCCAGAACGTCTTTGTGAAACGGCCGAACGGGCATTTAATGCTGCTTGCCTTCCGCTTCGGCTCTCAGAACCTCTTTCCGGCTCAGTCGGATCTTTCCCTGCTTGTCGACTTCCAATACCTTCACCAGGATCTCATCGCCCTCTTTGACCTCGTCCTGAACCCGGTTGACCCGATGCTCCGCGAGTTGGGAGATGTGGACCAGACCGTCCGTTCCCGGCAGGATCTCGACAAAGGCGCCGAAGTCCATGATCTTGACCACCTTGCCTTTATAAATCTTTCCGACCTCGACCTCTTCCGTAATCTTGCCGATCATCTCCATCGCCAGCTTTGCGGCCTCGGCATCCGCCGAAGCGATCAAAATGGTCCCGTCGTCCTCGATGTCGATCTTCACGCCCGTTTTCTCGACGATGCCGCGGACGACCTTGCCGCCCGGGCCGATCACTTCGCCGATCCGCTCCTTCTTCACATGCATCGTGAAGATCCGCGGCGCCAGCGAAGACAGGTCGGGGCGCGGCGCCGCGATGGCCTGCTGCATCCGGTCCAGGATATGGAGCCGACCGGCGTGGGCCTGCTCCAATGCCTCGCGAAGAAGCGACTCCGTGATGCCCGGGATTTTCATATCCATCTGCAGGGCCGTCACCCCCTGACGGGTCCCGGTCACTTTGAAATCCATGTCGCCCAGATGATCCTCCAGGCCCAGGATGTCCGAGAGGATCACGGTCTGCGATCCTTCTTTGATCAGGCCCATGGCGATGCCGGCCACGGGGGATTTGATCTGCACCCCCGCATCCATCAGGGCCAGCGTCCCGCCGCAGACCGTCGCCATCGAGGAGGATCCGTTCGACTCCAGGATGTCCGACACGATCCGGAGGGTGTAGGGGAAGGCTTCCCGGCCGGGAATCACCGGTCGTAAGGCACGTTCGGCCAGCGCCCCGTGTCCGATTTCCCGTCGCCCCGGACCCCGCATCGGCCGGGCCTCGCCCACGGAAAAGGGGGGGAAGTTGTAGTGCAGCATAAAGGTCTTCGTCGATTCGCCTTCGAGAGCGTCGATCCGTTGTTCGTCCTCGCTCGTTCCCAGCGTCACGACGGCCAGACTCTGCGTCTCCCCCCGCGTGAACAGGGCCGAACCGTGCGTGCGGGGCAGAACCCCGACCTCGCAGGTGATCGGCCGGATATCGGAGCAACCGCGGCCGTCCGCGCGAATGCCCTTGGTCAGGATCATCTGCCGGACGGCGTTCCGTTCCAGCTCATGAAAGATCTCGGTGACCTCTTGCGAGCGATCCGCCTCCGGCGTATTGATCTGGGCCTGGACCTCTTTCAGAAGGGCGTCCAACCGTTCTTGGCGGGCCGTCTTGTTGGGAATCAGAACGGCCTCGTTAATGGATTTTAAACACTTGGATTGAACGGTCTCGACCAGCGAGGGATCCATCGTCTTTTGTATCGGCTCTCGCTTCGGCTTTCCGGCAAGCGCCTTCAACTTCAGGATGCCCTCGATGATTTTCCGGATCTCGGCATGAGCCAGGGAGATGGCGTCGATCATCGTCTGCTCCGACAGTTCGTGGGCGCCGCCTTCCACCATCATCACGGCCTCCGTCGTACCGGCCACCACGAGATTCAGGTCGCTGGCCTCGATCTCGGCAAAGGACGGATTGATGACGAACCTGCCCTCGATCCGCCCGATCCGGACCGACGCGATCGGGTCTTTGAGCGGGATATCCGAAAGGGTCAGGGCCGCGGAAGCGGCGATGATCGCGAGCACATCGGTTACATTTCCCTGATCCGCCGACAGGACCGAAGCGGTCACCTGGGTATCATAATAAAACCCCTTCGGGAAGAGCGGGCGCAACGGCCGGTCGATCAATCGGCCGGCCAGGATTTCCCGTTCGGCAGGGCGGCCTTCACGCTTGAAGAAACCGCCCGGAATTTTTCCGGCCGCGTAGGCCTTTTCCTGAAAATCCACCGTGAGCGGAAGAAAGTCAACCCCCGTCTTGACGACTTTGGAAGCGACGGCCGTGGCCAGCACGACCGTGTCGCCGTATCGGGCCGTCACCGCGCCGTCGGCCAGCTTGGCCATCCGACCGGTCTCCAAGGACAAACGTTTATCCCTGATTTCTAATTCGATTTGATGAACCATGGAATACCCCCTCCATATATATAGGTGATTGGTTTGCATAAGGTTGGTTGATCCGAAAGCCCACCGGGATTAATCCCTTCTGGGCCGCGACTCGGGGGCAGGAAGTAGGGAGGCATGCGCCTGAATCGTTGCGGAGGCGCATCCCTTCCTATCTCCTTACCCCAAGGTCGGATATTGACTCTCCAAGACGGACGAACTATTTACGAATACCGAGCTTTTCAATGACCTGTTTGTACCGGTTCAGGTCTTCCCGCTGGAGGTAATCCAGCAATTTCCGACGCTGGCTGACCATCCGGAGCAGGCCGCGCCGGGAATGATGGTCGTTCTTGTGACTCTTGAAATGATCCGCGAGCGAGTTGATCTGGCTGCTGAGCAATGCGATCTGGACCTCCGGCGAACCGGTATCCTTCGGATGGCTGGCAAACTTCTTGATCACCTCGACTTTCTGTTCCTTCTCCAGCATGACCCTCTCTCCTTCCTTTAAAACGTTGCCGATTTTTCCTTGCGAACGTTACGGATCCTTGACCGGCACCAACAATTTATCCAACTTGAACAGATCCCTCTTGCGATCCCACCCTGACTCGGCGGTCTCGGGCCGCCCCACCAGAGCCTCCGCCAAGGCGATTAAATCACCCGAAGCATTATACACTAAAACAGGCTGCCCTGTCTTGAATTCTTTTGGCAGCCGTCCCACCGCCTGCAGACCGATCGGTGCACCGTGCATCAGCAACCGCGCACCGTGACCCGTCACGCTCATGCTGGGAAACTCCTTCAAGACCTCTCCGGCCGGTAAGATCCGTTCTCGGATCCGACCCTCTCTCACAGCGGCCTCCACCTCCGAAAGCATCACCGCATCCTCAATCCGAAACGGACCCGAACGCGTGCGCTCAAGCCGGTGCAGGTGGGCCCCCGGACCGAGCCGCTCGCCGATATCGGCGCACAGGGTCCGGATGTAGGTGCCCTTGGAACAGGCCACCTCCAGCGTGACATCGCGGCCTTCCATCCGTAACAGGTCCAAGCGGTGAATGACGATGGTTCTCGGCAGGCGATCGACCTCGCGGCCGGCCCTCGCCGCCTTGTACAGCGGCTGTCCATTGACCTTCACGGCGGAATACATCGGCGGGACCTGCCGGATCGCCCCCCGAAACGCAACGAGCGCTTCCCGAACGCGACCCTCCGTCACATCCTCCACCGCACGGCGGGAAAGAACTTTCCCCGTGGCATCCTGGGTATCCGTCGTCTCTCCGAGGCGCATCACGGCGCGGTATTCCTTGTCGGTCTCGGTTAAAAACCGGGCCAGTTTGGTGGCCTTCCCCAAACAGATCGGGAGGACGCCGGTGGCCGCCGGATCCAGCGTGCCGGTATGCCCGATTTTTTGGATTTTCAGAACGGACCGCAGACGGGCCACGACATCGTGGGATGTCCAGCCGGCCGGTTTATTGATGTTCAGGAATCCGTCCATGTTTAGTGCTCGATTTTATAAATACGATTACACATTTCGATTCTCACAGCGCGGAGTTTATCCGCCAAAGGCGGATTTACCTCCGCGCGGAGACAAGCTCCGCGCTGTATATTTTTCAACAATACGTCACCGTGATTATAAATCAGAGCACTTAGCCCTGTTCTTTTAACGCCTGTTTTAGCCGGTCGACCAGATAGCTCTGAAAATAATCCCGTGCTTCCGGCAGGTCGAAACCGGCCGCGGCCGGATGCCCTCCGCCGCCGAACTGTCCGGCCAATCGTGCCAGATCGATTGGGCAGGCCGGAGTTTTGCGGAGGCTGATCCGCTGGTCTTCCAGATTGTACAAAAGAAATATCGCGGCCGTCTCGTCCGTCTTTCCATCGGATGCCACGCTTTGACGAAGGGTGTCGGCCACCTCGCTGGTGTAGCCATTGCATAGCGCGGCCACAATCCTTAACCCGTTTTCCAGGGTTCTTTCCAGGCGGGTCCGGTTCGCCAAGGCGACGCTGGCGGCCAATTCTCGGCTGGCCCGGCGATAGGCCTCCTCCATCCGGGGGGAATACCGGAGATCGGCGTCGGTGTGGAGGAGTTCCCGATAGGCCGACGTCCCTCCCAGAGCGGCGACCGTCAACGCCAACTCTCGGGAGCCCCGGCGCTGGTGCAGCCAACGGTCGTTATCGTCCGCCAAGAGAATCACCGCTTCGAACCGCTTCAACTCCGCCGGCGCCTCGCCCAGGAGATCCTCCGCCGAGATCAGATAGTCGTACAGAAGCCGGGCCGCCGAGAACCGACGGCTGGCGACCCAGCCGGTCAGTCCGAGGGCTTGGATCTCTTTTTCATCTTTCTCAACGGCGATCGAGTGGTGGTCGATCCAGAAGATTCTCCATCCCTGACGGACGAGCTCTTTAAAAAGCTTCTCGGTCTTCCGATCCTTCCAGGTAATGTCCGCGATCCAGAGATCCCGCGGCTCTTTCGAATCCCGCGTCACCTCTTCGATCACCCGATCCACCTCGGAGGGATGGGTGAAGACAGGCCTGGCCCGCGCCTCCCCGTAGAACCGTCCCACGCAAACCGCGGAAGCAATTCCATCCAGACAAAACGGGCCGTGAGTGACGATGATCGCCGAGCGGTCAGGCCGGTGACCGCCTTCCTGCGGTTTCATCACATCCGTAGGGGCGGTTCGCGAACCGCCCCTACGAGCCGTCTGAACAGGCGCCCTTTTATTTTTCACTGGACGGCTTCTCACGAAGGGGACTCTTTCATCTTTTCCATCAGCTTGTAGATCTTCGCGGCCTCTTCCGCCGTATGGTCTTCATGAAAACTCAGTTCCGGCACGAACCGGAGCTTCAGCCTCCGTCCCAACTCGCTCCGGATAAACGATCGGGCCTTGTCCAAACCCTGAAAACTCCGGGCGACATCCGTTCCCAGGACGCTGATAAAGACCTTGACGTTCCGCAAATCATCCGACACCTTCACCGAGGTGACGGTGACAAACCCGATGCGAGGATCCTTCACCTTGGTCATGAGAATTTCCGCGATCTCCATCCGGATCTGATCCCCGACCCGTTCCGAGCGTTTATATTCGACCATCTCGATCATCATCCCGTCATCGGTTTATAGCAGTTCCAAATGGTAATCAATGATGTCCACCCGTGGCGTCCCGCGGATCGCGCCGATCACCTTGTCCAGGACCTCGTTGACATAATCCTTCCGGTTGCCCACGCACGCCACCCCGATCACCGTCTTTTGCCATAGATCCTGATCGTCGACCTCGGCAATCGAGACATTGAATCGCTGTTTCACTCGGTCTTTGAGGCTTTTGAGTACCTGTCGTTTGTCTTTGAGCGAGCCGTTATCCGGAAGAAACAACTCGATGGTGCAGACCCCGATAATCATGTGACATGCGGATGAGGTTAGAGTTTGGCGGCGATTTTGTCCACGACAAAGGCCTCGATCACGTCTCCCACCTTGAGGTCATTATAATTCTCGATGCCGATGCCGCATTCGTATCCGGCCTGGACCTCTCGCACATCGTCCTTAAACCGTTTCAAGGAGGAGAGTTTCCCCGTGTAGACCACCACGCTGTCGCGCAGAAGACGGACGCCCGTGCCGGCCCGCGAGATCATTCCGTCGGTGACATAGGCGCCGGCGATCGTCCCCACTTTCGAGATGTTGAAGACCTGACGCACCTCGCACCGCCCCGTCACCCGCTCCTTGAGGGTCGGCTCCAACAGGCCTTCCATCGCCGCCCGGATATCGCCGATCGCGTCGTAAATGACGTTGTAGGACCGAATGTCCACCTTCTCGCGCTCCGCCAGGGCGGCCGCTTTGGCCTCCGGCCGCACATTGAACCCGATCACGATGGCATTGGACGCGCTGGCCAGTAGAACGTCCGTCTCGGTGATCCCGCCCGCGCCGCTGTGGATCACGTTCAGCTTCACGGCCGGCGTGCTCAGCTTGTTCAAGGACTCCATCAAGGCCTCCGCGGAGCCCTGAACATCCGTCTTCAAAATCAGGTTCAGTTCCTTTACCGTGCCTTCTTTGATCTGGGTGTAAAGGTCTTCCAGGGTGACGCGGCGCTGCTGCGCGAGCTTGGCCGTCCGTTCCTTCTGCATTCGGCTGGTGGCGATCTCACGGGCGACCCGCTCTTCCCGAACCGCGGCAAACGAATCGCCGGCCTGCGGCACACCCGGCAGGCCGATCACCTCCACCGGCTGCGACGGCCGGGCCGATTCGACCTTCTTCCCTTCATCATTGATCAGGGCCCGGACGCGCCCGAAGAAGCTCCCGGTCACAAAGGCGTCTCCCACGTTCAACGTCCCCGACTGGACCAAGACCGTAGCCACCGGTCCGCGGCCTTTGTCCATCTTCGCCTCAATGACGATCCCCTTGGCCAAGCGACTTGGATCGGCCTTGAGCTCCAACACGTCCGCCTGAAGCAGGATCATCTCAAGCAGGCTTTCCAGATTGAGCCGTTTCTTGGCCGACACCTCCACAAAGATGGACTGGCCGCCCCAGGCCTCCGACAAAAGATTCTGCTCGGCCAGGGCGCTCTTCACCCGCTCCGGGTTCGCTTCGGGTTTATCAATCTTATTGATCGCCACGATGATCGGGACATTCGCCGCACGGGCATGGTTGATCGCCTCGATCGTCTGGGGCATGACGCCGTCGTCCGCCGCCACGACCAGCACCACGATGTCCGTCACCTTGGCCCCGCGCGCCCGCATCGCGGTGAAGGCCTCGTGACCCGGCGTATCGAGAAACGTCACGGTCCGGTCCCCGACTTTGACGGTGTAGGCACCGATGTGCTGGGTGATCCCTCCGGCCTCGCCGGCCGCGACTTTGGTGGACCGAATCGCATCCAGAAGGGAGGTCTTTCCATGGTCGACATGACCCATGATCGTGACGACCGGTGGACGAGGCCTTAGATCGCCCGCCTCCGAGGTTCTCTCCTCCGACAGCATGTCCTCTTCCGTCTGTCCATGAACGATCTCGGCCTTCAGGCCGTGGTTCTCGGCGATCAGAACGCCGGCCGCAAGATCCATCGGTTGATTGATCGTCGCCATGGTTCCCATTTCCACGAGCTTCCGGATCACTTCCGTTGTTTTCTGGCCGATCAGTTCGGCAAATTCCTTTACCGTAAGCCCCTCGGAGAGCTTGATGATCTTTCTACGCGGCTTGGTGATCTCGACGACGCCGGCCGGCGCAGCCGATCTTTTATGCCTTTCCTCGCGATGCGTCGATGGACGGATGTCCCGCCAACTGCTCAATTCGTACTGATACTCTTCCAGGGGATTCTCCTTGCTCTTTTTTGTTTTCCGAACTTTCTTGCCGCGCTGCTTCAAACGATCGGACAGCTCCTGCTTGGCCAACTCAAAAAGATCGGTTTTGAGGAGTTTAGGCTTGACCGGGGCCGCCATGGATGCCGGGGCCGCAGCCGATGGACTCGCCGGAATCGCGGGAGGCGTTCCTTCGGATACGGCGTGAGGGGCCGCTTCCGATACGGAAGTCGGGTGGGCCGACGGCTCGGACGGCTGGATCGTCGCCGTGGATGATCCGGATAGGGTCTGCAGATCCGAAGAAGGCGACGCCGCGTGTGGCGTTGAAACGGTCACGACCGGCTCCGGCTCCGCTTTTTTCTTGATGAGGATCCGCGTCTTTTTTTCCGGCTCCGGCTGCGGGATCGGCTCCGCTTTTTTGAGCTTGACGGTCTTGATCGCCGGCTTCACCGCTTTTTTAACCGGAACGGCCTTTTTGGCCGACTTCTCGACGGACACGGCCTTCTGGGATTTCGTCTTAACCGGGGCCTCGGCCGCTTTCTTGACGGTCTTGGCCACCGGCGCGGCCTTTTTATATTTCTCAATGATCTGTTTAACGGCCGACTCTTCCACCGTCGCAGAGGGGCTCGAGGCCCGGCTGCCGAGAACTTTCAGTTCGGCCAACAAATCCTTGGTTGCGATTTTCATCTTTTTTGCGAGATCCGATACGTTCATAATTTCAATTTCCCAGATGTTTTTTTTATTTGGCTTGCCGCGAGGGAGCCGGATTATTGAGACGGTTTCTCGGCCTCTTCCTCCACGGGCTGGTCCGATTCGTCCACCGGCTGAGCCGACTCGGTTTTCTTCTCCCGCCCCTGCACACGCCCCTGGGCCGCGGACAGAATTCTCTCGGCGGTCTTCTCGCCGATCTTCGGCACCTCCATCAATTGCTCCTTCGTCGCCGCGGCAATCTTCTCGATCGAATCAAATCCGCCCGCCGTCAACACCTCCAGCAATTTTTTCCCGATGCCGGGAAGATCGATCAGCCCTTCTTCTTTGTTCCCGCCTTCGGAGCCCGCCGCCGGCACACCGGCGGCCGCATCGGCCGCGGTCCGTTCGGCATCCCGCGCATTCTGCTTCGCCTCGGCCTCGGCCTGCGCCCGGTGCTCTTGAGCGATCGCCTCTTCAATCTCTTCGGCGCGCTCCTGGGCCCGTTCCTTTTCATACTCGGTCTCGCCCATAATGTCAATCTTCCAACCGGTCAGCTTGGCCGCCAGACGCACATTCTGGCCGTTCTTCCCGATCGCCAGGGAGAGTTGGTGATCCGAAACCACGACGAGCGCGGTCTTTTTCTCCTCATCGATCCCGACCTTTTCCACGGCGGCCGGGTTCAGCGCTTCTCCGATGAAGACGCGCGGGTCCGCGTTCCATGCGATGATGTCGATCTTCTCGCCGCGGAGCTCGCGCACCACGGCCTGAACGCGGGAGCCTTTGACCCCCACGCAGGCCCCGACCGGATCGACGGCCTTATCCTTGGAGTTTACCGCGATCTTGGTCCGATCCCCGGGCTCGCGCACGATGCCCTTGATCTCGACGATCTTCTCGGCCACCTCCGGCACTTCCAATTTGAACAATTCGGACACAAAATTCGGATGGGTCCGGGACAGGATGATCTGCGGCCCTTTGGCCGATTTCTTGACCTCCAAAAGCAGCGCACGGAGCCGGTCGCCGCGACGGTAGTTTTCGCGCGGGGCCTGTTCCGAGACCGGGAGCAGCGCCTCGGTCTTGCCCACCTCGACGATATAATTCCGGCGCTCGTGCCCCAAGACGATGCCGTTGACCATTTCCCCCTGACGGCCGGCGTATTCCTTGTAAACGGCCTCCCATTCGGCTTCGCGGACGCGCTGGAAGATGATCTGCTTGGCCGTCTGCGCGGCGATCCGTCCGAAGTCTCCCGTCTCCAACATGAGGCCGATCTCGTCGCCCAATTCGGCGCCGGCATCCACGCTCTTGGCCTCTTCCAAAGAGACTTCCGCTTTGGGGTTGGCGACCGTTTCGACGACTTTCCGAAGCGAGACCACCTCGATCTCTCCGGTCTGACGGTCCAGGCGCACTTGAACATTTTCGTTTGCGCCGTACCGTTTTTTCGCGGCGGTCTGGACCGCCATCTCGACGGCGCTGGCGATCTTCTGACTGTCGATTCCCTTTTCACGGCCGATCTGTTCGATCACGGCCAACAATTCACGATTCATGAAAACTTTCCTCCATTAAAACTTAATCTCATCCATCACCATTCCACTTCGAGTCGGGCCTGGGCGATATCCGCCAGCGCGATCTGAACCGGTTCTCGATCTTCGGACTGAATTTCCACACGATTCCCCTGAAGACCCTGCAATCGGCCGATGATGACCCACTCTCCATCAAGCGGGCGAGTTAGCTTCAGTCGGGCCAATTTCCCCGTGGCCCGTTGGTAGTCCTCGGCCTTGCGCAACGGACGGTCCAGTCCCGGCGAGGACACCTCCAGGAGATACGCATTCGGAATGGGATCGGCCGCATCCAGCGCGTGGCCGACGTAGCGGCTCACCTGCTCGCAGTCGTCCACATTCACGCCGCCGGCCTTGTCGATGAAAATCCGCAGATGGCCCCGCCTCCCGTGGCCCGACAGTTCCAGATCAACCAGTTCCAGACCCATGGAACTCAAAATGGGAACCACAACCTCCCTGATCCGCTCGATAATCGTTTGAGTATCCTGGGCCATTCCAAACCGCGTCATAATGAAAAAAGTGGGCGGAACCGCACCCACTTTAGACGACTCTTTTATACCACATTATTTTTTAAAATGCAAGAGCAAACTAATTATTTACACCTGTTCACGGATAGCACTCAATGATTGTAATAATGAGCCGCCCCGCCGAATGTAGGCGGGGCGGCTCTAACCTCCAACGCTTAACTTCAAGCCTTTCGATTACGGCGTGACCGTGATCGTGCCCGTGGCCATTCGCGTATTGTTCCCTTCATTCCCTTCGGCCACCGCTCCGTTCACATCCGCAATCGCTCCCACATAATAGACTCCCGGCGCCGGGCCATTCGGCTGCGCCAGATGACTTCGCGGCTGCACGACGCGATGCTCCCGCGTCAACTACAAGTACTCCTCAGTCCTCTACAACGCCTCCACGCGGCCATCGGGAAAAACACAGAAGCGGTAGACAAAAGGTATTCTCAGGTTAATCTGGCACTTTGATGCTCATAGCCAATGCCATCGGTTCATCGATTTCTCAATGTTCAGACCCTTAAGTTATTTCCCTGTGCCTGTTGCTGCTTTATACCTACCGCAAAATTCCACCTATTTTATACTCATTTTGACTTCAACGAGATGTTGATTGTGTGAATCGTCCCATCATCCAACGTAGCCTGGAGACGATAGGTCCCCTGGCTGTAGGGCTTGGTGCCAAGGTTATAGATATAGTTGGGCGCGCTATAGCGGAAGAGATTATCGGTATTGGCAGTACCGGAGCTGTCCGTGCTGACCTCCACCACTGTTCCCAGCACGGCATCCGTGATCTTGAAGACCGCCAGCGTGCCTACGGCAGTGGTGACGGCGAGGCCGTTACAGTCCGTCAACTGATACTTAATAGGCACCGTGCTCCCTAACTTAAAGATACTGGACCCATCACTGTTAATGGGATCGAGGAATCCAATGAAGTTGTAGGTGACCGAGAAACTGACCGTCTTTGTCGAACTGTTTCCGGCCACATCCGTTGCTGTTACCGAGAGGCTGTTCAATCCCGGTTTCGTGAGAGTCGCCTTCTGCCCATTGGAGACAGGAGACCCATTCAGTGTCGCCGATACACTGGCCACCCCTGAAGCGATGTCTGTGGCACTAAAGGCGATGGTCAAGGTACACGCATAGGTCTGCGGCCCAGGGGCTGTGAGGCTGATCACAGGAGGCGTGGTATCTACCACATGCACCACGAAGGTAGTGGCCGCGGCGGCGTTGCCATGTGCATCGCTGGCGTTGCAAGTCACCGTGGCGTTGCCCATTCCAAAGGAAGAGCCGGAGGCCGGCAAGCAGGACGCAACCCCCGCGCCGTCCACGGCATCCGATGTGGCCGGGCTTGTATAGGTAACGACGGCGCCCGCCGCGCTGGTCGCCTCGGAGGTCAAATCGGCATGAGATGCGATGACGGGCGGCGTGGTGTCACGCACGGTGACCTGCATGGTATCCGTTCCGGTCTCCCCTAGTGTGTCGGTCACGGTGAGTGTAATGGCATGAATGCCTAACGGGAGAGTCACGGTAGGACTTGCCCCGGTGACTGAGCCGAATGGGCCTGTCCAACTAAAAGTGAGGGGATCTCCTTCCGGATCGTCGGAGCCGGTTCCATTCAAGCTAACGGAGGCTCCCGCTGGCGAGGTGGCCTCCAAGATCTGGTTTCCCCCCGCATCAGCTTGAGGAGGCAGATTTTGCACCGCAATCGCAAACCAAGAAAAGGAGGACACCTTACCACGGATTATCTTGTTCGTGGTATCCAAAGATGACGTCACAGGCACCCAGCCGGTAGCTGTCAAATGAAGAAGCTCAAGATGTTGTTCTTTTGCCGGTGAAATCCCTAAATTATCGTAATTCAATTGAATCGTCGCCGGCCCAGTATAGGTGACCGTTGTGCTGATGTCATAGTAGGGAACGAGGATTGCATAGCCGGGTTTATCCGGCCCCGGATTCGTCGCACTAATGTTGACAGTGGTGTCACCGCTCCCCGTCGTTTGAATGAAGCCGACCTTCACCTTAGGATCGGGACTAAACGTTACAAGGGAAACGCCCAGAGGGATAGGACCGCTCACCGAAAAGGATGGGGCATCCTGATAATGATTGTCATCAACCGTGGCGAAACTATAGTAGATATTTGAACCTACTTTCGGGGTTGAAAAAACAATAAGGCGATAATACATTTTTCCCGATTTCGGCAAAAGATCCCACGAGGATTGAGGAATGGTATACTGAAAACCATTTTCCGGGTCTGAAAAGAAGTAATCGCTTAAGTCAATTGGCCCCAGAATTTCGGAAGAAAAGAAGTTCGTTCCATTACGAGAAGCGATGTCTTTAAACAAGTTATTTTCGGCTGAAACTTCGACCGTGTAATATAGCAACCCCGGGGTCGTATGGATTAAGAAGTTAGGGGGGTCGGAAGCGATCTTACTATTAAGATGTTCGATGGATACATCCAAGGGAGAGCAAGGCTTGGTCGTATCCCAATTGGAGAGGCCCGCATGCGTCAGGAGTCTGGGTTGATGAGGGAAAAGACTTTGCCAGAAATTGATATAGGTTGACCTTGCATGCGGCATGATTTTATCATCGCAGACCAGGGATCGAATGCCCCCGCCATCACCATTAAATTTTTCATAGCTGCCCCAATCTATTGTCTCGTACTGTGTGGCGTGGCAGACCCGGCAGGATCGCTTGACCACATCTCTATAGAGAGAAGAGTGATCTTGCCATCCTGAGGGTACAAAGTCTGAGAATTGCTCCCCAAATGGAAGCAAACCAGAACCGCCATACCAGCCTTCTATGAGCTGTCTAACAACCGGCGTTGGGTTCGTTTTCAGAACTCCCAGGTTAAGCGCCTTGAACTGGCCCTCTTGATCAAGTCGGCTGTAGCCGGGGCTTCCGGAATACTGAAACGAGTCAAGAGCAAACGGGATAAAATGCGCCCCGGTATCCCCATAATCCGGGTATGTCCCATTCGTCGGCACCTTCCCTGCCCCTCCGTGGCAGATGATGCAGACCCTCGGCACGTTCTTCTCACCACGGTCGTCAAGGTTCGCAGTATTTACCCGCCCGCCATTATTGCCAAAGACATAGAACTTAGTAAACGGGGTTCCAGACAAATCATCCGGCTTGGGGGAGGATTCCATCCCGACCGTTGCAACAGGATTCAGCCCGTTCAGTCCCTCCCATTCAGTCTCGTAGTTAGTCACATAATAGGCGATGCTTTTGAAGCTACCGTCAGGATTGAACTGGCTCTTCATATGCATGCTTCTCCAGTACCCGAGATCCCCCTGGTTGTAGTACAAGGCAGAGGCATCATCTCCAGCATCAAAGCCGTTGCGCGTCTTCCAGTCCGCCAAGGTGGTCTTTTGCTTGTGCGGGTCTATCGCTTGATAATAGGCGTTGGAGGTATTCTCGTCGTCCACTCCAATAGCGTTCAAGAACCCGCCGTCCTTTGGGGCAACCGTCACGTCCACTTCCCCGTCTCTTAGGTTCTGGCCAGAGTAACATGAGGAGCCTCCATAACATGTAGCGACCGGCAAAGAGGCACAAGATTCATACGGGGGATGGAGATTCGATATTCTCTTAGAACTATCCGATACTCCGGTATAAACCTGCTTGGTCGACAGCAAAAGGATGTCCGCTGGATTCTGGTTGACCGGGAAATTCGAATTGGTAAGTTGAAGCGTGACCAAGGTTTTTTCAGGAAGATTGGCAATGACCGCCGATTCCTCATCTTGCGCTTCAAGCTTTCTTGTGGATATCGAATCTCCTGCGTCTGTCGGGACCGTGATACGCAAGTAAAGCGGTAATGTGAGGCCCGTCCTCCTCTCATCGACATAAAGCTTAACGCAGGCCGGGTTGTTTGTCTCCATGCCCAGATCGATTACTGAAGACAGGGCAACGGCAAACGTGGCGGTGACCGCGGTGTCGGCTGTTGTCGTTACCGTACAAGTCCCCATGCCGCTGCAACCTCCGCCGCTCCACCCCGCAAACGTGAACCCGGGATCGGCCACTGCGGTCAAGGTCACCGTGGTACCGATCTGATAGGCCTGAGAACAGTTGGCCCCACAGGTGATCCCTGCCAAATCGGAAGTCACTGTACCGCTGCCCGTGCCGGCCTTGCTCACCGAGAGAGTGAAGGCCGAGGAGGTTAGGCCCGCCACCGTAAGCGTCGTGCTCCCGTTGACTCCGCCGAAGGTCGCGGTGATCGTCGTCGTGCTGGGGCTGAGGCCCGTGGCGATGCCATTTGCGTTAATCGTCGCTACAGACGTATTACTGCTGCTCCAAGTCATGCAACTCGACAGCGGTTTGCATTTGCCCGCGCTGCCGGCATTGTAGATGGCCTGAATTTCTGAAGCATCGAGAGCGCGATTGTAGATCCCGACTTCGTCAATGAGACCGTTGTATAGGCTCCCACCGTATTGATCTATCCCAATCCGCAACGGCAGGTTATTGGTCGGAATCGGCAAAGTTAGTGGGAAGCTACCATCCAGCGCGCCGTTGACATAGACCTTCATGGTTGAGCCGTCATAAACCCCTGCCACATGCATGAAGGTGTCTAAAGACAAAGTCGTTGTGCCGAAGAGGTTATAGGGACCAATGATCAATCGTAGATGACCGGAATAGGTGTCAAGCAGATACCCATCGGGGCCCCCTGGCGTAATCTTATCTACAATTCTTCCACCCAACGCCGTGGGTTTTATCCAAGCTTCTATGGTTATTTGATTCGTGATGTCAAGGGATGCGGCATCCGGTACATTGACGAAATCATCCAGCCCATCGAAACTAAATGCCTGCCCCACCGTCCCGGGCGAAAACGTCGCGCCGTTCATCAGCGCTCCATGATTACTCCCAATCAAATCATTTGCATTTCCATCGCCCGGCCACCAACCGACCATGCCTGAAGGAGGGAAGATGCCACCGATCAATATCTGTGTAGAACCATCACTAAACGTCCCCGTGGCCGTGAACGGTTGCGTCTGGCCGACAGGAATAGTCGGATCGGTCGGCGTGACGGTAATTGAGAAAAGAGTCGCGGCGGCCACAGGGCCGGCAAGTGCGAACCCAAAGGTGAGAACACACAACAATGACAAGAAAAAGAGCTTGATCTTACCATCGCGCATATTCACGGGAGACTCCTATCAAGGTTTCAAAACAAATGGGGTAAATGGATCATACTGAATGGGTTTCCGCTCTTATTTAACAGATGGTCCTTGTTCCTGGCCTGCTTACAGAACAGTGACAAAAACCACAAAAGCCTTCCTCCGAACCTCGGCTCAGAAGAAGGCTTGTTTAGGTCCCCCGGTATCAATCGCCTCAGAAGGCATAATTGATCCTCATTATAGAGTCGCCAAGACACCGGGCCCTTGAAATCCACAGGAGCTTCTGATCCTGTGATCGGCGCCTGGCCTCTAAGAAGTAATTCTGCTCAGATTTTATGGAAATTAAAGAGTAGTACGGCCGACACGTATCATACTCTCAGGCTAAATGTCAACTACACAAAAGGGGGTTTTTCCACGGAAGAACTAAATATATAGTGGATAGGCAGGGCATGACCGCAACCTGAAGCCTCTCCGGTCAAAAGGTCGGGCAATGGATCTGATCCTGCCCCGCAGATTCTTGGCACGGCCACGCGCGCGGATCGACGGTTTCTTTGCCGGAGAACTTGAAGAGCGTTCGATCGGAATAATTGATCGAAAACGACCAGAAACCTTCCCATTTCCCTTTAAGCTTGTGGGTCTTTAGGCGAGGGTGGAATAATTAACGGTCGAGATCATGAATCAGATCACGGACGTCCTTGAACGATTTGAGCTTCCCGGCTCTCTTTTCCTCTTCATAGGTTAAGATCGCTTTGAGCGTATCCAGTTCCTCCGCCGCTTTCTTGAGATTCTCGTATTCCTTACGGCTCAGCGTCACGGTGCCGGACCCTTTCTTTTTCGTAAGTACCGCCATGATCGTCCCTCTCAATTTTTTTTACGTGTCAATCGCACAAATATCTTACTGCAAAGCGGAATAGTTGTCAACGAATACACTCTTCACCTTCCGACTTCCCCTCACCCGCCCCCGTGCCTGAGGGGCCGGATGGGGAGGCCAAAGGTGAGTAAGGAAATGACCGCAACATGAATCCTACAACGCCTCCACCCGGCCATCGGGAAAGACGCGGAAGCGGTAAACAAAGATTCCCTCCCGGCTGATCAGGGACGATCGGAACCGAAGGTCAAAGACGCTCACCACAACCGGATCGTTGGCCGAGCGTCCGGTCGAAGCGGGGTTCCCTTCCACCGTCCAGACCGGCGCCTTGAAGAACCATTCCAGCCGTCGGCCCAAGGCCGTCACCCGGGCTTGCTCCACGGCAGGCTGACCGACGGCCGTGATCGCCTCGCCGATAAACTCGATCCGGCCCGACAGGGTGTGGATCAGATAAATGCGGTAGGTGTCTCCCGTGCGCACCACGCCTCGCCAGCGGTGTGGCCCGAGGGGCTCGGGGAAGACGTAACGGAATTCGGGCCGAGCCGTGAGTCGCACCGATTCGGACGCGAGCGCCTGCCGTGCGATCATCCGATTGCCTTCGCAAAAGAGGATATAAACCGCAACGCCGATCATCGCGATCCTGGACATCAAGATCAGATGCGGCCGCAGTCGGCGGAAGACGGCCAGCAACAAAGGCGCGGCGAGAAGGCCGGTCAGAACCAAATCGATAATAAAGATGATCGCGAGCTCCGGCCGCCAGTCGCTGAACGGCCAGAGCAGCACCAATCCGAAGGAATTCACCAGATCGAAGAAGAGATGCACGAATGCGCCGAGAAGGGTGAGTCCAAACAAACGACCAAAGCCCAGTCGCGGGTAGAACCGCCGAAGGATCAGCGCAAGACCCAGGGACCAGAGAGGAAGAAGAAAAACGGAATGGCCGAAGGTCCGCCGCATCAGGATGGCGGTCGGATCGCCCGTGAGATGAACGACGGCGTCGATGTCCGGGAGATTGGAGGCCAGCGCGAGAACCGGAACGGCCGGGGGGCCGATCCGCTTTCGTAAAAAGGCGTTGGCCATCCCGACGCCGACCAGGGTGTGCGTGACCGGATCCATCGGTCTACGGGCGGATGGTCTGGAGAAATTGTTGATACAGCCTGCGGGTCGTCCGGCCGGGCCGGCCGTCGCCGATGGGTTTCCCGTCCACCTTCACAATCGGCAGGATCTCGGTGGTCGTACCGGTGAGGAATACTTCCTCGGCGCCGAGAAGCTCCTCCAGCGGGATCCCTTTTTCGATCACGGGATCACGGGCCTCGCGCGCGAGGCCGATCGCCAGGTCCCGCGTGATGCCGGACAGGATGAACGGTCCGTTCGGCGGTGTGACGATCCGGCCTTGGATCACGGCAAAGACGTTGGAGCCGGCCCCTTCGAGAACCAGCCCGTCCCGGACGAAAAGCGCCTCGAACGCGCCGGCCGATCGGGCCTTCTCACGGGCCATGATGTTGGGAAGGAGATTGACCGATTTGATGTCGCAACGGCCCCATCGCAGATCCGGCACCGTGATGACCGAGGCCCCCTTCTCATGGAGCTGGTCCGACAGCGGCGTCAGCTTCCGGACCGTGATGATCACGCTGGGCCGGGTTTTTTTCGGAAAGGAGTGATCCCGAGGCGCCGCTCCCCGCGTAATCTGGATATAAAGCTTGGCATCCGGATAACCGCTCCGGCCGTGGGCCTTTTCCAGAATCGCTTTCCAACGGGATTTTGAATAGACCATCGACAGCCCGAGCGCTTCGGCGCTTTGCTCGAGCCGCCGGAGGTGATCTTCAATATGAAAGACCCGGCCCCCGTAGGTTCGGATCAGCTCGTAGATGCCGTCACCGAATTGAAACCCCCGGTCTTCCACCGAGACGCGGGCTTGAGCCAAGGGCATGAATCGTCCGTTCACAAACGCGATGTTGGGCACCGTTTCTCCAATTTCAAATTTGAGATTTGAAATCTCGCATCATTTTTTCCTCATCAAGACATCCCAAAAAACATACAAGCCATCGCCTCGTTCTTCCATTTTTAAGATATCGAACTGTTTTCCGAAAAGCGTCTTGAAGTCCCGCTTCCGGAAGAACCGGTCGTAATGGCCCCGGTGGACCAGCCAGTTGCGACGGCGCTTTTCACCTGGATGGTGTTTGAACCGGGTCGAAAAGCAGGACAGGATCAGATGGCCGCCCGGCTTCAGACGCGGCCAAACGCTTTTAAAATAACGACGCGTATCGGCGATCTTCACGTGATGCAAACAGCCGTAATCGATAATCGCATCGAAGGCGTTCGGAGGGAACGGCAGCCGAAACGCATCGCCGACCATGAACCGGAAGCCGCCGCGGCCCTTCCGCCGCCGCGCAAAGGTCCTCGCCCGACGGATCGCCAGGGGCTGGTAATCCAGGCCCACAACATGAAACCCTTCGCGCGCGCAGGCCAGCGTATGCCGGCCCTCGCCGCAGCCCAGATCAAGAATCCGCCCCCGGGCCGGAGCGGCCGCTTTTCGGATGCGCGAAAGGGCACGCAGTACGAATGGGGTCGGGCCGACGGTCGGCCAGCCATGACGACCGGTCTCGTACGCCTTCTCAAAATATTTTTTCTGCCTCTGATACAATCCCACGGTTCGGCTCGATCACCCTCTGAAAGTCCGGCACAGTATACAGCGCTGTCTTGTCCGCGTCAAGGGGGGGTTGAAACACAATCTCAAGATCAATTGACTTTTTTTAGACGGTATCGCATACTCCGGTCATGAAGAGACTTCCGTTCTTCATCCTCCTCGTCGCGTTCGAGGCCGTCGTCCACGGGCAGGAGCCCACACCTTCAACGGTTCCGTTGACCCTCCCGGAAGGAAAGACCCTTCAGGTCGAGGTCGCCCGAACGGAAGAGAAGCGGGCCCTCGGTTTGATGTTTCGCACCGCCCTGGCGGAGGGTCACGGGATGCTGTTCATCTTCGAGCGGCCCGAGCCCCATCGCTTCTGGATGAAGAACACCCTGATCCCGCTGGACATGGTCTGGATGGATGATCGGAAGCGGATCATCCATATCGAATATCAGGTCCCGCCCTGCAAACTGGATCCCTGCCCGGTCTACGGGCCGTCGGCCGACAGCCTCTATGTGCTGGAGGTGATTTCCGGCGTGGCCACGCGGGAGAAACTTCGCGTGGGCCAGACGTTGACGTTTTGATTTGAGGGTTCGGAATCCCTTCCCTATCCGGCTCGGACCCGCTTGGCCTGGACGACGCCGTCGACCGTCTCGATGCTCTTCAAAACCTTATCAAGATGGCCGGCGTTCAAGATCTCCACGACAAAGTTCAAGATGGCCCGCCGATCCTCGGTGGTCGTGATATCGGCATGGCTGATATTCGCCTTGGCCGAGGTGATCGCGGCCGAGACCGAGGCCAGCATGCCCGGCCGGTCGACCGTCACCACGCCGATCTTCACGGCATAGGCCGCGGCATCCTTTGTATCCCAGGCCACCTCGACGATCCGGTCCTTGTCATAGTCCAGCTCATCGATGTTGGGGCAGTCCATCGTATGCACCGACAGACCCCGGCCCCGCGTGATGAAACCGATGATCGGGTCGCCCGGAACCGGGTTGCAGCATTTGGAGAGATGGATCAGCAGGTCGCCGACCCCCTTGATCTTGACCCCGCTCGGACGCCCCCCGATCTTGCGGATGAGCTTGTCGGCCAGGCCTTCTTTCACGGCCGCCGCGGGCTGCAGACGTCGGATCACCTGCTCGGTCGTGATCCGACCGTACCCGATCGCGACCAGCAAACCCTCCGGGGTCGCGATCCCGAAGTCCTTGGTCAGCGCCGTCAGATGTTCCGGCTTGAAGGCCTCGGTCGAACTCAGGTTGTGCCGCTGCAGCGCCCGCTCGAGCAGTTTCTTTCCCACCTCCAGGCTCCGGATGCGCTCCTCCGTCTTGATCCAGTGCTTGATCTTGGTCTTGGAACGGGCCGTCCGAACCCACTTCAGCCAATCCTTGCTGGGCGTCTGGTTCGTGGAGGTCGTGACCTCGACGGAGTCGCCGCTGTGAAGGACGTGTCGAAGCGGAACCAGCTTCCCGTTGACCTTGGCGCCCGTGCAGTGGTTTCCGACTTCGGTATGGACGCTGTAGGCGAAGTCGAGCGGACAAGCCCCCTTCGCCAGCTCTTTGACATCCCCTTTGGGTGTAAAGACGTAGATGACATCGGGAAAAAGATCCATCTTGACGGAATCCATGAACTGCCGATTGTCGGCCAGGTCCTGCTGCCACTCGACCAACTGGCGCAACCACCCGAAGACGCGGTCCGTCTTCTGATCGATCTGGCCCTTTTCCTTGTATTTCCAGTGCGCCGCGATGCCTTCTTCGGCCACCTTGTGCATCTCGTCCGTTCGGATTTGAAATTCCACATGGTAGCCCTTGGGACCCATCACCGTCGTATGAAGGGATTGATAGCCGTTGGACTTCGGCACGCCGATATAATCCTTGAACCGTCCCGGCACCGGCCGCCAAAGGGAATGGATCATTCCGAGGATGGCGTAGCAGTTCATCTTGGTGTCCGTGATGATCCGGACCGCCGCCAGGTCGTACACTTCCTCGAACGGGATCCCTTGCCGTTCCATCTTCTGGTAGATTCCGAAGAGATGCTTGGAGCGGCCCAGCACCTGGCCCTTGAAACCGTATTCGGTCAGACTTTTCTGTATGATCTTGATGAGGTCCTGGATATAGGCGTCCCGCACTTCCTGCCGCTGCGCCACTTTTTTGGCCAGGTTGTTGAACACCTCGGGCTTGAGGTATCGCAAGCAGAGATCCTCCAGCTCTGTCCTCATCCAACCGATCCCGAGCCGGTTGGCCAGCGGGGCGAAGATGTCCAGCGTTTCCTGCGCGATCCGTTTCTGCTTTTCTTCGGGAAGATAATGAAGCGTCCGCATATTGTGGAGGCGGTCGGCCAGTTTGATCAGGATGACCCGGATGTCCTCCGACATCGACAGAAGCATCTTGCGGAAGTTCTCGGCCTGCTTCTCTTCATGCGTCTTGAACTGGATCTTGCCGATCTTGGTGACCCCGTCGACCAGGTAGGCCACTTCTTTTCCGAATCGTTGCTCAAGGTCGGCCTTGGGAATGTCGGTGTCTTCAATGGTGTCGTGGAGCAGTCCGGCCACGATCGAGGGGACGTCCAGTTTGAGGTCGACGATGATCCGGGCCGTCTGGAGCGGATGCTGGAGAAACGGTTCGCCCGACTCCCGCTTCTGTCCGGCATGGGCCTGGGCCGAAAAGTCATACGCCTCCTGGATCGGTTGCACGTCGGCCTGGGGATTATACTGCCGCAGTGATTGGATCAGGGATTGCACGGAGACGGGCTCTGTATGTCGGAGCTTTAACGCCATGTCAGGCCCGCCTGTCCGGCAGGCAGGCTTCTCCCGCAACCCGGAGGTCTTTCACGCGCAGCTGAAGTTGCTCGCGACCCTGCCAGGTGTTTCGCTCCGGGGTAAAGACCAGGTCCAGCGGCGCGCCGGTTCGGAACAGGCCCATCCGATCGCCCATCCGAAACCCGATGGCGTCGAACAAAACAGCCGGCGAGGCACCGGACAACCCCGCCTGCCGCCCGCCTGCCGGACGGGCAGGGACGGGCAGGCCCTTCTGTTTCTTAACGGAGAATTTCAGGTGGTTGTTGCCGACGATCCGAGGGTCGACCGGAATCAGTTCCCGAAGGAGCAGCGTCGGCTCCGGATTGGCCGGCCCGAACGGGGCCAGGCTTTCCAGTTCCGTCACCAGCCTTGGGGTCAGGTCCTCCCACGCGACCGACGCGTCAATGAATTGCTTCGGTTGAAAATCGTCGGGCTCCAGCGATTCCCACACGATGGAGGACAAGCGTTCACGAAGCGCCGGGATCCGTTCCTCCCGAAGGGTCAACCCCGCGGCGGAATGGTGGCCGCCGAACCGGATGAGGAACTCCCGGCAGCGCCGCAATCCCTCGTACAAATGAAACCCGGCGATGCTCCGGGCCGAGCCCTTGGCCAGGCCGTTGGAATCGATCGCGAGAAGAACGGCCGGACGACAATACCGTTCCACCAACCGGGCCGCCACGATTCCGACCACGCCCAGATGCCACTGACGCGAGGCGAGAACGATGCAACCGTCTTTTTGAAAATCAACCTCCGACTCCACGCGGGCACAGGCCTCCTCCAGAATCTTTTCCTCGATCTCCTGCCGCTGCCGGTTTTGAAGATTCAGGGACTGAGCGATCCGACGGGCTTCCTCCAAGGACGGCGTGGTCAGGAGACGCACCGCTTCCCCCGCGTCCGTCAGTCGGCCGGAGGCATTGATCCGCGGGGCCAGGGTGAATCCGACCGTGCCGGCCTTGACCGCGGCCTCGGGGAGCCCGGCCGCTTCTTTCAACGCCCGAATACCGGGCCTCCGGGCTTCCGTCAGTTGTTTTAAGCCTTCTTTGACCAGGAACCGGTTCTCGCCCGTCAGAGGAGAAACATCCGCAATGGTTCCCAGGGCGACCAGATCCAGTCCATCGGCCGGAACGGTTCCCGTCAAGGCCTGGATCACTTTGAACGTCAGCCCGGCCGTGCAGAGGCCCTTTTCGGGATACCCGGCATCATCCCGCTTCGGATTGAGAAGCGCCGTGGCGGGCGGAAGCTCGTCCGGCACTTCGTGGTGGTCCGTCACAATCACGTCCATTCCCAAGGCGCGGGCAAGACGGATCTCCTCGACCGAGGTGGTGCCGCAATCGGCCGTAATCAACAGCGCCGTCCCCCGCGCATGGAGGGCGCGGATCGCCGCCTCGTTTAAACCGTATCCTTCCCGAAAGCGATGGGGGATGTAGAAATCGGCGTCCAGACCTTGACGTTTGAAGTAATCGAGGTAGAGGGTGGTGGCCGTCACGCCGTCCACGTCATAGTCTCCGTAGATCACGACGCGTTCCGACCGTTGCACGGCCGCGCGGATCCGCGAAACCGCCCGATCCATTTCGTTCAACCGCAACGGATCCAACAGGTCCGAAACCGACGGGTCGAGAAACGATCGCGCCGCATCCGGCGTGCAGATGCCCCGGTTGATCAAGACGGAGGCCGTGGCGGGTTGAAGCCCAAGTTCCCGCATCAGCTTTGGATGCGCTTCTCCGTCGCAAGGCCGTTGAACCCACTGTTTGGAATACACCGTCGCCATATCGTCACTATCATATGGCCAATGACCCCGGTTTGTCAAACCGCCCGACGCCTCGGGACAGCCGAGAAAAATACCGGTTTTGGAATGAAATCGGCGAGAAAAAATATTGACCAGCGAGCAACGCGAGCGAGAGGGGGAGGCTCCATTCCGCCTTAGGCGGATGGAGGGGGTGACGCAAACCCCTATAGTTGGTCTCAGGGCTGAAGTTTCCGGAGTTCTTCCTTCGCCGTCTTGTTTTCCGGATCCCAGATCAAGGCTTCTTCAAACTGACGCTGGGCCCGTTGGATCATTCCGCTTTTCTTATAGAGCAACCCCAGCCCGAGATAGTGATCGACACCGGACGGATCGAGTTCGATCGCCATCTTGTAATGCGTTTCGGCATCGCGCTGCCGACCCTGGACCTGGGTTAAGGTTTTGGCCAACAGCAGATGATAGCTGGCCTGAGTGGGCGCGGCCTTGACCACGGTTTCAAAATAATAAGCCGCGGTTTTGAAATCGCCTTTCCGGAACGCCTGCTGTCCGGTCTGCACTTGTAGTTCCAGCGATGGACCGGCGGCCCCCTCATCCCGGCCCTTGACTTTCTTCATGGCCAATTTCGTATCGTAATCTTGGCGTTTTCGCTCCATCAGCAGTGTATCGTACGCCTCCGTGATGCCGCGGAAGAGCGCCTCAAGTTGGGGGGTGAGTTCCTCCAAGCCAGCCTGGAAATGCCGGTCGGGATGGTATTCCTTGGCCAGATGAAAATAGGCCCGCTTGATCTGATCCCGCGTCGCTGTTTTTTCCAGGCCCAACACTTCATAAAAATCCTGGTGCTGCAGGGACTCATAGGCCTGTCGGATCTTCTGTTTGGTGTTCTGAGATTCCTGGGCGTCCTTATGAATCTGTTCGGGCCTGAAAATCTGTTCGCGACCTTCAACGACCGCTTCCTGTTGCTCCTGTTTGACTTCTTTCAAGAGTTGCTCTTCGAGCACCGGTCCCGGTTTTGCGGTCTCATGGAGTCCGGAGGATGAGGAAGAGGGAGTCTCGGTCAGAGGTCCTCGCGCGGGCTCCGGGGCTGTCCGGGCCGCCTGAACGGAGGGTTGCTCCGCCGGATGGATGGCGACGAATTCAGCCAGTCCGATCGAAAGAAGGAAAGAGAGCAGCTTCAGGGTTTCAAACGCGGGAAGTTCGGACGCGGCGAAGATCTCGTAAATCGTATTTTTCCCATCAATCTGCACCAACAGCTTCCGCTCATTTTCCTTTAGATCGATGTCCTGAAACAGAACCAGCGGATCCGTCGTGATCTGTAAGATTGTGGTCATGGGCGGGAGCTCGTTCCGGAGACGGATGAAGTCATTGATCCGGCGGATGCCGTCCAGGATAAGGTTCCCCGTGCTCATTTTAAGGGTAATGATCTCCTGGGTCGGCAGCGGGCCCTCTTCAAACTGATACTCCCCGTCCAGCCAGGTGAAAAGGCTCAGGATGATATCTTTCACCTGAGAGGTGACCGCCGTGAAGAGATCCTTGGCGGTGAGCACGCCCTGTTCAACCAGAACCGTCCCGAACCGCTTTCGGGTTTTGCCCGTAACTTCGGAAGCGACCTCGTACTGGTTTAAAGTGATCCGGCCGGCTTTGAGGAGCACCTCTCCCAGCCAGTCGTCCCGGTATTTGGACGTCGCGAAAATGATGTCGCCGTCTTTGATGAAAAGCGATTTGTGTTGATCGTTCCGACCGACGAGAAGTACGCCGGTTTTCTTGTGCCGTTGTAGATGGGTCAGAATCTTGGGCAGCCGTTGATCCCGAAGTCTCCCCGATACAGGCAGATCACCGTCCATGATTGGGCTCCATCAAGCGCGTTTGAGCAGTCTGCCCCCACTCCCTTTCCAGACCACCAAGATCGAACTGGCCACAAAAATAGAGGAGTAGTTACCGACAATGACCCCCACCAAAAGCGCGAAGGAAAAATCGTGGATGACCTCCCCGCCGAAGAAGAACAGCGCGACCAGCACCAGGACGACGGTCAACGACACCACGATGGTCCGGCTGAGCACCTGATTGATCCCGCCGTTGATCACCTGCTCCAACGACTCCCGCCGACGAAACTTCAGGTTTTCACGGATCCGGTCAAAAACCACGACCTTGTCGGTCAGGGAGTAACCGGCCAGCGTCAGCAGGGCCGTCACGATGAGAAGGGTGATTTCCTTGTTGACGAGATAGAGCACGCCCAGGACGGTCAGGACGTCGTGAAACGTCGCGATCGCGGCTGCGATCCCGAACCGGAATTCAAATCGGACCGCGATATAAAGGATGATGCCGATCATCGAGAAGACGATGGCGATGACGGCCTTTTTCTGAAGTTCCTGTCCGATCGTGGGACCGATGGCGGTGCTGCTGTCCACCACGAACTTATTCGACGAGAACTCTTTCTCGAAAACCTGGACGATCCGATTGGCCGCATCCTCCTGAATCGTGTTCTGTTGCTTCACGCGGACCAGGAGCCTATTCCCGTTCGTGAACTCCTGAAGCTCGGCGTCCGGAAAACCGCTGGCCGACAGAACCCGGCGGGCGTCGTCGATTTTGATCGGCTGCTCGAATTTGAGCTGGACCGCGGTGCCCCCCGCAAAGTCGATGCCGAGATTCGCCTGACCCCGACCGATCTGAACGAGGGTCACCAGCCCGAGGGATACGAGGAGGCCGGAAAAGATAAAGGCATAATTGCGTTTGCCGATGAAATCAATATTCGTTTTTCCCAAGATTTCGAACATGAACGCTCCTATTATATGTGGGGGCCGCTGCGGCAGACAAGAAACAAGGTCCTCACATGCCCCCACACCCCGCGCTCGGACAGGCGGAGCCTGATCCTCGCTTATATTAAATGCTCAGCCGTTGCAACTTCCAGCGGCTGTTGATAAAGTCAAAGACCACTTTGGTCCCCACCAGCGCAGTGAACAGATTGATCGCAATTCCCAGGCTGAGGCTGACGGCGAATCCTTTGATCGGACCGGTGCCGAACAGGAAGAGCACCGTCGCCGTAATCAGGGTCGTGACATGGGAGTCGACAATCGTGAGGAACGCCTTGTCGTAGCCGCCGTCCACGGCCAGGCGGACCGGTTTGCCCTGCCGAAGTTCTTCGCGGATCCGCTCAAAGATCAGGACATTCGAATCCACGCCCATTCCGATCGTCAGGATAATGCCAGCAATGCCCGGAAGAGTCAAGGTGGCATTGAGCGCCGCCAAGGCGCCGATCAAAACGATCAGGTTCAAGATCAGGGCCATATCGGCAACAATGCCAGCCAGGCGATAATAAACCATCATAAATAAGATGACCATGCCGCCGGCCAGGACCGTGGCTTCGATTCCCTTCCGGATCGAATCCTGGCCCAGCGACGGGCCCACCGTGAGGTCTTCAAGCGTGCGGACGGGGGCCAGAAGCGCCCCGGCCCTTAAGACAATGGCCAGGTCATTCGCCTCCTGGGTGGTGAAGCTGCCGGTGATCTGCGCGTTTCCGCCGGCGATTCGATCCTGAATAGCCGGCGCCGAATAGACATTGTTGTCCAGGATGATGGCCAGACGTTTCTTCACGTTCTCGGCCGTGATCCGCTCAAACAACTGGGCGCCGATGCCGTTCATGCTGATCGAGACGTACGACTCGTTGAACTGCCCGATGCTCACGCGGGCGTCGGTCAGTACGTCCCCGGTCATCAGCGTTCGCTTCTTGATCAGATAGGGGCGCTTTCGGACCTCGCCGGATTGTTTATCGACTCTCCGTTCGAACATGATCTCATCGCCTTCCGGAACCTTGCTTCCGTATTCGGCCATAAAGGTCTCTTCATTCTGCGGGGTGATGGAGAGCGGGAGGCTGCGGGCAAGCGGACTGTCTTCATCCAAAAGCTTGAACTCCAAAAGCGCCGTCTTCCCGATCAGCTCCTTGGCCCGCTTGGAGTCCTTCACCCCCGGAAGCTGGATAACGATCTGCTTGGGGCCCTGTCGCTGGATCAACGGTTCGGCCACCCCGAACTGATCGATCCGGTTGCGAATCGTCTCGAGCGCCTGGGTGGTCGCGGTGTCCTTGATCCGCATCACCTCGCCCTCCCGAAGGGAATAAACCAGATCGTTTCCCGGGGTCTCCTTTGAAATGAAGTTCGGGAAGTTGGCCTCGATCTTTTTCGCGACGTCGGCCTTTTTGTCCGGCCCGGGCAGGGTCACGGTCAACTCCGAAGGCCCCGTTCGCTTCACCGATTCCACCGGAAGTTTCTCCGCGTCGAGAAGGTCTTTGATCGAGGTGGCCGTCCGTTCCACCAGGTTCTCGACCGCCTTGTCCTCTTCCACCTCCAGCACCATGTGAATTCCCCCCTGAAGGTCGAGACCCAGCGTCACCCCGCGGCTGGGCAGATATTTTTTCCACCAGTCCGGCATCTTTTGAAAAACCGGGGTGGACGGCAAGAAGTAAATGATCGAAATCAACACGGTCAAGCTCAACAGCAGCAGTCGTCCTCGAATTCCTCGTTTCACGTCGGGCATCCTCTCCTTGTAATTTGTTTCAGACTGACACGGCCTAAGATGACTCCGTCTCCCGATCTCCGTTTTTCCCCGCGCCGGAGGATCGGGGTCAGGAACCCTCTTCCGGCTCCTCCTGAAGTTCCGCGACATACTCCCGTCGGACTTTGACCCGGACGTTGTCCGCGACCTGGATCGTGACCACATCCTTGTTCAGGGCCGCCACGGTGCCCAACAGGCCGCCAGTGGTCAGCACCCGGTCACCCTTCTTCAGCGCCTCCAGCAGGGTCCGGTGTTTCTTCTGTTTTCGTTGTTGAGGAAGGATCAAAAGAAAATAGAATACGACGAAAATCAGGACAAACGGCAAAAAAGAGACCACCATCCCTCCGGGTCCCGCCGACGGAGCCGCCGCGGGGGCTCCTCCCGCATCCTGAGCCCAGACGATCGTTGAGAAGAATTCCATTCGCTCATCCTCCTTTTAATCCGATTATTTCGATTCTCACAGCGCGGAGTTTATCCGCCAAAGGCGGATTTACCTCCGCGCGGAGACAAGCTCCGCGCTGTATATTTTTCGATCATACGTCACCGTAATTATGAATCAGCGCATTAAGCCTCGCAACGCATACGGTAAAACTCTTCGCGGTACTGCGCCAGCCGACCTTCGCGAATCGCCTGACGGATCTGCTCCATGAGTCGAAGATAGTAGTGAAGGTTGTGGATCGTGTTCAGACGAAGCGCCAAGGTTTCCTGGGCCATGAAAAGATGGCGCAGATAGGCCCGTGAGAAATGACGACAGGTGGTGCAGTCGCAGGCCGGGTCGAGCGGCGATTCATCCCGCGCATACCGGGCGTTTTTGATGACGACCCTACCGAAGGATGTAAAAAGCCATCCCGTACGCGCATGACGCGTGGGGATCACACAGTCAAACATGTCAATTCCCCGCGTGACGCACTCCAGCAGATCCTCCGGCATCCCCACCCCCATCAGATATCGGGGTCGCTCCTCCGGGAGAAGCGGAACCACCTGATCCACCACCTCCCGCATCATCGAGGGGGTCTCTCCGACGCTGAGTCCCCCCAAGGCGTATCCTTCAAACCCCACATCGAGCAGTCGCAGCGCCGCTTCCCGCCTCAACTCGGGATAGAATCCGCCCTGAACGATCCCGAACAGCATCTGGTCCCGACGTTGGTGCGCTTGCTTGCAACGTCGCGCCCACTGAATCGTCCGGTCGAGGGCGTCGCGCGTCGCCTCCCGGCTGCTGGGATAGGGGAGGCATTCGTCCAACGCCATGATGATATCCGCGCCCAAGGCCTCCTGAATCTCGATGACGAATTCCGGCGAGAAAAAGTGAAGCGAGCCGTCCAAGTGGGACTGGAACGTCGCCCCCTCTTCCGTTACCTTGCAGAGCTCGGCCAGGCTGAAGACCTGATACCCGCCGCTGTCGGTCAGGATCGGCCGATCCCAGGAAATGAATCGGTGCAGCCCGCCCAATTCGGCGATGAGCTGATGTCCGGGACGAAGGTAGAGATGATAGGCATTGCCGAGAATGACCTCCACCCCAAGCGTCTTCAGCTCCTCCGGAGAAAGCGTCTTGACCGTGCCGACCGTACCGACCGGCATGAAGACCGGCGTCTGGATCGGCCCGTGGCGGGTCTCCAGTCGCCCACATCGGGCCCGCGTTTCACCCTCTCTGGCCAGGACCGTGAAACTCATCTTTTTCGTCCGCTCCGCATCCGTCCTACATTCTCTCCGGGGCCGTGACGCCGAGGATCTCCAGGGCGTTGGCCATCACCGTCCGCACCGCGCCGACCAGCAGCAGGCGGGCCTGGGTGAGGTCGTTATTCGCCGAAATAATCCGGTGTTTAAAATAATAATTGTGCAGAATGCCGGCCAGTTCGAGGAGATAGAACGTCAATCGATGCGGTTCCAAGGCGCGCGCGCTCTCTTCGATCAGTCTCGGGAAGAAATCAAGCCGCTTCATAAGTTTCAGTTCTTCCGGCTCCGCCAGAAGTTCGAGCCGGACCTGTTCCGGATCTTTCAAGCGAACTCCCTGCTCCTCCGCCTGCCGTCCGACGCTGCACAAACGGGCATGGGCATACTGGACGTAATAGACCGGGTTTTCGTTGGACTGGCGCTTGGCCAGTTCCAGATCAAACTCCATCGGGCTGTCGAGGCGACGCATCAGAAAAAAGAACAGGGCGGCGTCTTTGCCCACCTCATCGACCACATCGCGAAGGGTCACAAACTCCCCGGCCCGCTTCGACATCGGAACCGGCTGACCGTTCCGAACCAGCTTGACCAGTTGCCCGATCAGGATCCGAAGCCGCGTCTTCGGATAACCCAACGCCTGGACCGCCGCTTCCATTCTCGCCGTGTAGCCGTGGTGGTCCGCGCCCCAGATGTCGATCAACAGATCGAAACCCCGCGCGAGCTTGTCCCGATGATAGGCGATATCGGACGCCAGGTAGGTGAACTCCCCGTCTTCCTTCCGGACCACACGGTCCTTATCATCGCCAAAATGCGTCGACCGAAACCACAGGGCGCCCTCCTTTTCATAGAGATAATCTTTTCCTCGCAACTCATCCAGGGCGTTTTGGACGGCGCCGCTTTGATAGAGGGACGCCTCGCTGAACCAATCATCAAACGCGATCCCGAAGGATGACAGGTCCTCCCGGATCACGCCCGTCATCTCCTCCAGTGAATGACGGGTGAAGAACTCAAGACAATCGTCGGCTGTCCGGCCCCGAAACTTTTCCCCATAGCGGTCGGCCAGGCGTTGTGCCATCTCGGTGACGTAACCGCCCCGATAACCGTCATCGGGATCGGGCACCGGATGACCCAGGAGCTGCTGGTAGCGTGCATAGACCGACAATCCCAACAGTTTCACCTGTCGTCCGGAATCGTTATTGTAATATTCTCGATGGACCTGATCCCCGGCCGCTTCCAGCAGATTGGCCAGGGCATTTCCCACGGCGGCCCATCGCCCGTGGCCGACATGCAACGGGCCGGTCGGATTCGCACTGACAAACTCGACCTGAATCCGTTGGCCTTTACCGATCTCGATGCGACCGAACCGTTTCCCTTGTGCCTCGACCTCCAGCAGAACCTGGCGCCACTGATCCGGCTTTAACGTGAGATTGATATACCCCGGTCCCGCCAACTGGACATGCTCCAGGATCGCCCGCGACTCTTTTTGGAGGTAATCCTGAAGCGTCTGAGCGATCTCGCGAGGAGGCCGCCCCTCGACCGGGGCCAGCATCATGGCCACGGTCGTCGCAAAATCGGCCTGGACGGTCTCCTTCGGAATCTCGACGACCACTTTATCCGGATCGGGCCGGGAACGGATTTTCCCCTCATCGGAAGCCCTCTCCCAGGCCTTCAGGATCATCTCCTTAATCAGCCGGTCTTTTGTCATCGAATTTCAATCTCTCTGGGTTCAATATCCCGGAACGGCCTGTCCTAAAAAGCTTTTATCCAGCAGTTGCACCTTCACGACCTGTCCTTTCTCTATTTCACTCAAATCCGACGGAAAAATCAAAAGGCCGTGGGCTTTGACCATGGAGGTCAGGACTCCGGAACTCTGGTTGCCCGTTGTCCAGACTTCGTGCCGATCTCCCGCCTTTTTCACCACCGCCCTTACGAAATGCGTTTTCCCGGGCTTCTTCGTGATCCGTTCCATCAGGACCGCCTCGATGATCGGGCGGAAAAGCAACGTATGTCCTTGCATCTTTCGAAGCGCCGGCCGCACAAATTGTTCAAAGGTCACCATCGTCGAAACGGGATTTCCGGGGAGCCCGAAGACGGGTTTCGCCTGAAGGCTGCCGAAGGCCAGCGGCTCACCCGGTTTCATCGCGACCTTCCAGAAGTCCATCCGGATTCCCAACCGGTCGAGGACCTCCTTCACAAAATCATACATCCCCACCGAAACACCCCCCGAAATCAGGATCAAATCCGACGTCAGTCCCTGCGTCAGGCGGCTGAGAAGATCCTCGCGGGTATCCTTCGCAATCCCGAGGATCACCGGAACACCCCCCGCTTCAAGGACTTGAGCCGCCAATGCATACCCGTTGCTGTTCATAATCTTGTTCGGGGTCAACGCCTCATCGAAATCGGCCAGCTCATTGCCCGTCGCAAGAATCGCAACGCGCGGGCGCTGGTAAACAAGGACATGAGACCGGCCAAGAGAGGCCAGCAGTCCCACCTCCGCCGGACCCATCACGCTGTTTTGGGCCAGCATAACATGACCGGCCTGAATATCCTCACCGCGAAGGCGAACGTTTTCACCCGGCTCGGCGGGACAAGCAATCTGAACGGAACCCCCTTCCGCGCGGGTGTCCTCGACACGGATCACGGCGTCCGCTCCTTCCGGCACGGGCGCCCCGGTCATGATCCGGCTGGCCTGTCCACGTCCGACGATCTTGGTCGGAAGAACACCCGCCGCGACCTCTTCGATCACCTCGAGCGGGACAGGCTTTTTTTCGGAGGCTTCCAGAACGTCAACATGCCTTACCGCATACCCGTCCATTGCGGAACTATTCCACGGCGGATGATCGCGCCTCGAGAGCACCGGCTCGGCCAGCACGCGGCCTAATGAATGGAGGAGGTCCAGTTTCTCGGTCCCCATCCGCTGAATCTGATCGAGTATCAACGACCGCGCTTTTTCAACCGGAATCATCTCCGATCAACCCCATTAAAAAATCGTATTATATCGTATAGGCACCGACCTGTAAAGACAGGCGCCGACTCTTTAAATATTTCGAAAGCAACCAAAATACAAAAGGGGGTGACGCGTGTCACCCCCTTTGCATGAAAAATGGACAATAGCTTTTATTTGCGCTGCGGTTTGGCTGCGCTGGCCCTTCGGATGATCCAGCCCTCGATCCCAAAAACCACGATCACGGCGATAAAGGGATAGATATAGGCAGTCGTCGGAACCGGCGGCTCAAGGATCGTGTAGTACCAGGTTGAGATGGATGTTTTCAACCCATGGTCGCCGTTGTTTCCGTCCCAGACAAAAAATACGGTCGGGATGTATTTGCCTTTTTCAAACTGGACTCCGTTTTCCTTGTCATCCGTCGTCAAGGCCCTCGTCAGAATCACGCGCCACCGGCCGTCTTTATACTCGGAAAAAACAGCCTTGACGTTCTGGCTCGGACGAGCTTCGAGTTTCAAATCGCCTCCCATGGCGCCGTGTCCGGTGTACTCCTTCACCGTCCCGTCGGCTTCCCATTTCCAGAGATCAACGGCGTTTTTCGCATCCCCGAACACAAATCGCGGCTTTTCCGGAGGCGTCAAGGTTTGCCACTTGCCGGGGAACTCGATGGCCACGGCATCGTTAAACATCGGGTATTCCCTCAACGCAATCGGTTCTCCGCTTGGCGGGGTTTCCTTGAAACTGGCCTCCTGCGCCAGGGTCTGGGGCGTGGCCACGCTTTTGATCCGATCGTCCCATTCCAGATACCAACCGATTTCCTTGTCATTAAAAATGGACTTTACCCAAACATCATCAACCAAGCGCACAAAATTCCGCGGCTTGTGGATGATCTGTCCGGCCAATCCAATATATTGATTCGGAATTTTCTGCCAGATCGGATCATCCGGATTATTCGGAATGTTCCCTTGGATATTGTGGGCCCTGACCACCACCTGAATGGCGGGATGAATCGTCTGGGGATCGATCTTTTGCTTCGTGCAGAGTGAGATCACAAAATTCGCAACATCCCAACGCTGCTCCGGGGTCAGGGTTTCGGCAAACGAAGGCATCGGCGTGCCGTTCAGCCCGGTCGAAACTTCTCGGAAAACATTCCGAGGATTATAAGCATCTTCACGGTTCCCGCGGAAGTTCCAGCACTTGTGCAGATCGGCCGGAAAGATCGGGAAACCCCATTCGTCCTTCTGGGTTTTGTTTCCGTCGCCGCGTCCCTCATCGCCGTGACATTCCACGCACTTTCCCTTATTCATAAAGACATCTTTTCCTCTTTTGATGCTTTCATCCGAGGTGGAGACTTGCTTGCCGTAGTCAATGACATGATACTCTTCATTTTCGGTGTCCTGAAAGTTCCGGTCTTTTACAAGATCGGCCATGACGAACGCGACCACTTGGTGCCGCTGTTGATCGGTCAGGATCCCATCCCACGGCGGCATCGCGGAGCCCGGCAATCCATGGGTCACGGTCAAAAAGAGATCATTCTCGGTCGGAAGCTCCCCGCTTCCGGTATGCCGAATCTTAAACGTCCCCGCGTTAAAATTCCGGGGCCTCGGCCAGAGGCGATCGGCCGAGGGTCCGTCCCCCGCGCCCTCGGGGCCGTGGCACCAAACGCATTTCCTAAAATAGATCTGCTTTCCGGCATCGATGTCGGCCGGAGAAGGCTTGGCCGGTCGGCCGGCGTTTGCAACCGCAGCCGGTTTTTCCTCTTTTTTGGTTTCGGCCATGGTCAGGACCACGCTTCCGGCTGCAACGACTGCTACCGTGACAACCCCCATCACGACCGCTTTCTTATAGCTCAAAAGAGATAAAATCCTGTTCATCGCTCGTGCCCCTTTCACGTCAACGGATGATTAATCCTAGGTCTAATCCCATGTTCTGGGGAAGAACTCCGTATGCCAATATTCAAACATGTTCACTTTCCAGATCTCGTCCGTGGTCAGATGCTCTTCCCATGGCGGCATCGCGGAGGCCCATGGAGCGCTCTCGCGCGGCAATCCCGGTCCTCCCTTGGAGATCCTCCAGAACACAAACGTTTCCTGAAGCTGGGCGATCGTCCCGGGATCGGCAAAGTTTGCCGGGATTGGAACAAAGGCAAACGCAAACATCCCGCGGCCGTTCAAGTTATCGCCGTGGCAAAAGTGGCAATTCTGGAAGAAAATGGCTCCGCCGTCTCTCACATTTTTCATATATTGCGGCGCATTCGGGTCAAAAGGATTCATCTTAAAATACTTGGATTCCTGTCCTACCGGCAGATATTTACCATTATCGTCCACTCTAAAAGGATTTTGAGCAGTCTGCAATGTAAAGTTTGTTCCGCGCACCGTGACGGAGGCGGGCGGAGCCGGATGAACCGTCCTTAAATCGATCGGCTCGTCAAATTTGGGGAGGTAGAAATCATACGTCCCGTACCCGATGAGCAGCGGAAGAACCACAAAGCTCACCGTTCGGATCCCTTTATACATCGGGTTGACCGCCATGACCGTGTTTAAGATGGGTCGTTTAAACTCGGTCCATCCCTTCTCGGTAGAAGAAATAAACAGGAAGACGACCAAGGTCACCAACCCCATAAAGGTATAGAGAAGCGCAGACGGTATGGGCGGAAACAACACAAACTTGAAGATCGAGTACGCTCCGAGCCAAAGAAGGATGGCCTGCGGAAAAGCCGGTATCCGTTTGCCCATCTTCGTCAGAAGATAGTTCACGCCGACGTAGATGAACGCCACCAAGGTGATAATTAGAAGCAATTCAATTGGCATGTAACCCGGAATCCACATCATTCACCTCCGAAATGATCGAATTATTCGAATCCTAGTGGTGTTCACTTAACTTGATGGATCTATGCGTCTAAGTTATTTAGAAGCCGCCTTTCCTCCACCCCCGCCGCACACCGTAGCGAACGATTCCTGCGGGGGCCCGTTCAAACCGTCCTTCTTGGCTTGATCACAATCCTGAGCCAACAAGTAATCGGCCATCTTTTCCAACGCTCCATAAGTAAACTTCTGGGCAAAGTCCTGGATCATCGGTGAAACCGTTGGATTAGCCTTTTGAACAAACTGCGGAACAATAAACGCATTCGGATTGACGATGGATTCCATTACGTATTCCTTTGGTGTTTTTGCATGGGCCTTCCCGGCCTTGACCTGAGCCTGGTATTCCGGAGAGGCAATACGTCGCGCGGCATTATGCCCCTCGATCAGAAGCGGCCCGATCACGCCGAACTTCGCGGTGGCGATCCCCGGGATTTGATGACAAGCAAAACAGCCCATTTTTGTGGCGATCTGATCCGGAGTATCGGAAGCCACTACAATGGGTGGCCCCGCCGGTGCGGCAACTTGCGTCGCTGCAGGGGCGCCCCCTTTTGGCCGATCGGACTCGGGGATAAACTTCTCATACGCGGCGCGAATTTCTTTGGCTGACGGCGGGGTCTCTCCTTCTCTAAAAAATAGCCAGGTATCCACCGCAATCAGTTGCTCGATGGTTAAACTGATCGGGGGTTTGTGAACGGCCGGCATCGGACTGTCCTTATCATTAGTGCCCTTTGTACCGAAGCCCGATACGACATAACAGGCCGGGCAGACATGAGACTCGGCAATATATTCTTCAGCCGTTGTTGCGCGTCCGCTCCCCTTAAAGGATTCAACCTGAACTGTGTCCGGTTTGAGGTATTTGGGATCCTTGATCCTTTCAGCAGCTCTCTTGGCGATCCCGATTAGATTCGGGGCACGGTCTCCGATATCGCCCGCTTTAAATGTATGGCAGAGCGGACATTGCCCTGGCCCGATGCCTCGCTCGGCAAATCCGCCGACCTTTCCAAAGATGACCGCTTCCCCCATCTCGGCCAGTTTATCGACGGGCATGGTGTCCACCGCACCTGCCTCCATCTTCGGCGGAGGCGGAGGAACTTCACCACGGGTCTGCGGAAGCCAGTTCGAATAACTGGCAAAGATCCCCGTCATGACCATGTAGAAACCGATCGCCATTAAGATCCCTCGAATCCTCGGCAGATTATAGGCCAAAATGAAGAGAACGATCGAGGACAGCAGAATGGTGACAGCTAAGAGCCCTTGAGTCACGTTAGATCTCCTGTGGGTAAGATTTGGGGGCCGGCTGGAACCGGCCCCCAGAGATTAGTAATGAGGTTGACGATTACTCCGAGCCGCCGGCCATGGCGGGCCGAGCGACCTCTTTCCTCGCCTCGGCGAGTGCATGTTGCGAGGTCAGTTCGCCCAACCAAAATACAAACAATACAAACAACCAGAAAGCCATCACATTGATCGACATCACGTTGGCCGCGAACCCAATCGTGTGGGTAAAGGCCCACGGGGAATTATCCCGAAACACCTCCATCACGTGCCAGAACAACCGCACCGAGGATCGGATATATCCCATCAAGGCCATTAACCATGTAAAGGAGACCGCCAGGGCAAAAAGGGCATACTGCGAGCGCACCGAGATTTTGCCCCACTCAATCGGCCCGGTCAACTTGGACCCTTTCATCATGGCGATGTTAATCGCGCTCCCGATAAACAACGTGGTTAAAGTTCCAACGACCTGAGGCACGGACAGTCCGACACGCACATTGGCGGGGATGAAATATCCATAAATCGCCAGCCACCAGTTATTGACCAGGGCCACCGCAAACATCGCCATTAAGGCGCCGTTGCCCCATGCCTCCCATTTCACCGTTACGATTTTATTACTGCGCTGATACAAGAGGAAAGAAATGATCGTGGTCATGATCATGGTGTTCACGGCGCCGTTCTTGGCCGACATCACACCAAAGTTTCCGATCACGGGATGTTGTTGCCCTCCGATGGCCTTCAACTCGGCGGGCCGCATCACCAAGGTATGCGGCGTCAACCAAACCAGAAAGGCGGCCGTCGTAAGGAATAGGATGTACTTAATATATTTCTGGTATCGCTCCGCACCCCTCATCCGTTCCATTCCGTTGAACAGATAATAGTTGGTCGAGAAGAAGAGCGCGCCGATCAGCACCGCCTGTATGATAAACAACCAGGCCAGCAAACCGCCCATCAGCGTGATGCCCATCTGCTGGCGGAAACCGTACACTTCACGCATCAGCCAGTAACCGGCAAAAGGCAATGGAATGAGCGACCCGACCGCCAAGAACATCGCAATGTATCCCATCCAATCGTAGTAGGCCTTCTCTTCCTGATTCTTGGCCGCAAGGAATTTATACGCTGCGTAGGCCGCAACGATTCCGCCGCCGAACACCATGTTTCCGATGATCCGGTGAACATTCAGGGGATTCCATAAGGCATTGTGCATAACCGCCCAGAGATTCCCCAAATATCGACCCTTCTCATCCACGCCGGCCGGGGACATCATGAAACTCGCCCATGAATTGGCCAACATCATCAGAACCGTTCCAAACACGTTCAAGAGCACACCCATGCTGGCATGGATCCATTTTGCAAAACCATGGGCCATGCGGTCCCACCCATAATAATAGAGATAAAGGGTTCCGCTTTCGGCCAAGAAGAGAAGGGCGTAGATATGCATCACGGGCTTGAAAAGGGAGGAGAGATACTTAAAGAAATCAGGATAGAGTGTAATAAAACTAAAGATAAGCAATCCGCCGAGGATTGCGGTAACGGAGTAAGCGGTGAGGCTGATCTTGACCATGAGATGGGCCAGATCATCATATTTCTTGGCCATCACAGGATCCTTCACCAACAGGCCGACCAGTTCGATGATCATGCAGAAGATCGGAACAGCCAGAACAAAGCTCCCGAAATAAAGATGCTGCTGGGCGATCGACCAGATGATAATTCGGTTTTCGCTGAGAGGATACGGGAGGTTATAACTTGGATAATCGGTGGCTTTTAATTCGGGAACAGGCGGGCCGGAGACGGGACCTTCTTTCTTATAGTAAATATCCTTGGCCATCTCGACCTTGGGCGCAGTCTCGGTTACGGCCTTGGTCGCATCGTCAGCCATTACAGGGGTTGAGAGAAGCGGCATAACGAGAGACATCAATAACATCGTCGCCACGGCCCCGAACGAGATCAGGGACCAGACCCGTATTCTTCTGCTCATTGCCTTCATGGCTAATCTCCCTCTGACTTAATTAAAGAATCTTCAGCCTCGCCATTCCCATTTTAGTCTTTTATTTAATCTAAACTACTTCTTAGATTAAGCAACTTCAAGGTCAAGGTTTTTTTTAAAAAACAAACCCGCATTTGCCTCAAAAACCTGCATTTTTCTAGGTCCTAGATAGCACCAAAGGACAATTTTGTCAAGTAAAAAATCAAAAGCCGATTTTGCCACTTTTAGTGGAATAGGAAAAAGTAATCAAGCCCTTGAATTTTCATGAAAAACCAGTCCATTGTCTGAAAATATACAACCCATACCACAAGCATGACGAGAAAAGCGACCACCGTCTTCATGATATCCACCTTTCTTCAAAAGAGAATGGCAAAGTCTCTACCGGATCAATTATGGTATACCGCTGCAAGCCAATAGAAGAACCAGATCGAAACAAGACAGACGATGATATATAAAATTGGTCCTGCGTTTTGACGAATTTTATCCATTTCTCTCTCCTTGAGGTGCGCCCCGAGTTCAATAACGCCCGCGATCTTAGTGAATTAAAAAAAGTTTGTCAAGAAAAAAATCCAAATGAAACACCGTTTAAACAAAAGCCGAACCGGTCCCCCATTCACTATGGCTGGGAGCCCGTCTTCGCACACCGGAACCCGATCGTTACATCGCGATATTCAGGATACATCTTAAAACGGATCGAGGTCTGTGCACGCTTGATCGAATCGTTCCAGGAAGCTCCGCGAATGACCCGACTCTCCCCCTCCGAGACTCCGACGGGATTGCTCGCGGGCAACATGCGATAGGAATCCTGGTTATACCAATCCGCAACCCACTCCATCGCATTGCCCGCTAAATCATAAACCCCGTACGGGCTGACGTCCCGCTTAAATTGATTCACCGGAGCTGTATATGGCACGCCGTCGTCACCCACTAAATTGGCAAATTCGGACCGTTCCTCGTTGCCCCAAGGCCATTTTCGTTGGTCCGTTCCTTTGGAAGCTTTCTCCCATTCCGCCTCGGTTGGAAGGCGTTTGCCTTTCCATTGGCAATACTCCACCGCGTCATCCCAGGACACTCCGACGACCGGGTTCAAGGCCTTGATGAAGAGCGGTATATCTTCTGTCGCGCCCGCCGAAAGATAGCCGGCCAGTCGAGGTTTCCGGTGCCCGGTAAGTCCGATGAATTGGTAAAACTGCGCAAAGGTGACCTCGTACTTATCGATAGAATACCCGTCCAGATAGACCTTCCTTACGGGCTTCGCGTCATTGGAACCATCGTGGCTTCCCATGAAAAATTCGCCGGCGGGGATGAAGACCATCGATTCGAAATCCTCATCGATTTTGGCCTGTCTTACCTCGAGTTCGGCTTTCTGAGATTCTTCGGACACCTTCGCCAATTTTGTCGCCAGCGGTGTGTATCCCTGATCGGTTCGCGGCTCCTCCAAATCGGGTGGTCCTGATTTCTGACGGATTCCGATCTGAATAATGACCAGGATCAAGAAAACAACCGCCAAGTAGATACCGATCAAGTACTTACTCATGACGCATCTCGAATCCTGAGCGGGTCACCCTCTTGACTCTTGAGTAACTCGCGATTTGCGGATGTCCGATTTCCTCGGCTCAGAGATAAAGCGATGGGCAATAAATATAGATGGTGACGATCCGAATTGTATGCCAAAGGGAGGCCTGGAGAGCGACAGGAGCCAGAAATCGCAAATGAGGGAGGTGTAAGCGAGTTTCAACAGCCCGAATTTTTCACCGGCGACGGCCCGTCACGGCCACCTTGGGATCCGCCATACCCACTTCTCCGTTTGAGCCTTCATGGGATGGCCATGCCATCGTTTCGGCTCGTTTTTGGCGGCTGACCCGGGACCGGTACAGCATCTGACCGACAAAAATTCCGGCCATGAACACGGCACCCGTATAAAACAGGACATAGACGGCATAAAAGAAATGCTTCACTCCGTTCACCCCCTCAACCACCACCGCTCGCTTGTAACGGGCAGATTAACACGGAAATTTCCGCCTCCGGCCATTCGACACCCTTGAACCGGGCTCATCGTTTTAGGGTCAGTTCATCCGATTCGCTAACCTCCGTCAGATCGGATTCTGATCCGCTCACCGCTGCGGCGGCCGCTTGCGTGGAGAACCTCTCCTCCAGCTTTTCTCCGATGTACACGCCGATCATAAATACGGCCCCCGTATACACCAGCACATAGAGGGCATAGAGTTGTCCTACCAACATGCCCGCCATGAATACAGCGGCCGTGTAGACACCGATTGAGACCAGAGAAAAAAGACGCCTCACGTACCGAACGACCTTTCCCAACGCCGTCTTTAAATCCGTTCAGCAAAACGTGGCTGAGTGGATGCGTTGACGATGTTCCAGGCGAATCGTTGCCACCCGGTGTTCAAACCCCTCGACGACTTTCCCACGCGCGTTCCAGTTTTTCTCCAACATACATCCCGGCCACAAAAACAGCGGCCGAGTAGAGGGAAACGGAAAGGGCGTAAAAAAAGAAATGGACCATCCGAACTCTCTCCCTCGCAAGCTCGCCAGACCTTAGGTTTCTAATTATAAAAGTTTTTCAACCGACGTGTCAAGCTTAACCCGAGAACCCCTGTCCGTTCCTTGGGTTCGGATCCGCAGATAAGATGGTTCACAGAAATCGCTTGACTTTTGACAGATCCTTGATAGAATGGGTTGCCATTCAATGGCCCTTCGGAATCGCACCATGGATATCCCTGAACAGAAAAAGAGAAACACACCCACCTTTGACTTTATTGTTTTACTTGGCATGGTGGCAAACCTCATCCTGGCCGTTTTCCTAATCCTCTATTACTTCGGTTTTTTCTAGAAAAATCGTTACACTCAAAAGCTCAGGGAGTCGTTTTGGTGGAGCTGGATTTCATGGCATCCCCTGGTGTGACATCTTTCGCACAACGGAATCCAATCACCGCGCTGGTTTGGTGTTGAGCCGCCATAAATCGCTTGGCCACCCTCGCATTAACCGAGGAATCATTCCAGGAGCCGCCCCGATAGACCCGGAATTTTCCCGTTTCGGGTCCTTTGGGGACCTTGAAAGGAGCGTTTTTGTAATAGTCCGCATCATACCAATCGGCCACCCACTCCGCGGCATTACCCGCCATATCGTATAGCCCATAGGGACTTCGTCCTGGTTCAAATCGCCCCGGGGGGGCTAGAAATTTATAACCGTCTTCTTCTCCCGTCAGATTGGCCGCCTTTTCGATAAAATCATTTCCCCACGGCCATCGGAAGCTTTGATCTCCACCCGCCGCCTTTTCCCACTCGGCTTCGGTGGGCAATCGCTTCCCGGCCCATTGACAATAATCTTTTGCGGCACTCCACGATACACCCACCACGGGCAGTTCGGGTTTGGTGATGAGGGATAACTCCTCCTGAAAGACAGGAACTACCGGCATGGGATATTGGGTGGCCACCGAGAATTTCGAGAACTGGGCCTGGGTTACCTCCTTCAAATCGATCGAAAAAGCCGGCAGGAAAACCGCATGCTGCGGCATTTCATCCAAATCCCCGTTCGCAGCCGGACTGCCCATTTGAAAAGGTCCGTCCGGGATTACGACCATTTCTGAACCATCTTCCGTCATGATCGTGTTGAAACGGCTGAAATCGCGCAGGCCGGTTTGTCGTTCTTGTGTCTGCTCGACTTGCGTGCTTCGAGGCTTGGATGCTAACCGACTTGTTTTCCAAGCATCATAGATGAAGAAACCGATCAACAGAAAAAAAGAAGCGAAGACGATGAGTGTTCCGTAATAAAACGCATCCTTTTTCATGCCTTATCCTTTCTCGATCTGATTCCTTCCGAGTCTAGAATTCGCCGATGTATAAAGATGTGTAAAAACGTCAGCACTATAGCCGACCATTGTCAAAAATGCAAGCCTGCCGGAATCGGCCTAAATCCTCGATGATTGAATAACGATTCCCAGTAGCCTATAATCAACCCGTATAGGTGAAACCGATGCGCTCCTGGGATCGGCGAAAGTTCCTCCAAATCTCCGGCCTAAGCACCCTGCTTAGCCTGGGCGCTAACAGGGCTCAGGGTGCGATCTATTTTCTTAAAACGTTCCTATCGCTCCCTCCCCGGAATACCCCGCCCGTCACACCGAATTCCCAATTCTACGTTTACGACCTGGGCCGCATGTCGAAACGGCTACCCTCTGCGCGCCGTTGTGCCGGGAATTTATGGAATGAAGAATGTGAAATGGATTATGGAAATCGAAGTAACCGATGCGGATTATCTGGGATATTGGCAACAGCGGGGGTGGTCGGATGAAGCTCTCATTGGAATCATGTCCCGGATCGACAGTCCCGGCGCCTATCAGGAGCTGAGCGGTTTGAAGCAGGTCATCCGAGGCATCGCCTTCGCCGGCTCGTCCGGAATCCAGAAGGTCGAGGTCAGCACCGACGGTGGGCGACGTTGGAACCTCGCGCAACTTAATCCGCCCCTCTCCGCTTACACATGGGTATTCTGGCGGTTTGACTGGCAAGTCCCTCAGCCGGGGATCTATCGCATCGTTGTCCGCGCCGCCGATCGATCGGGCCGCCTTCAGACCGCTGAGTACAGTCGAGGATTTCCAGACGGGACGACCGGCTTCCATGCGATCACCGTGGAGGTGGTCCAGCGATCTTAAGTCTTTCCCTGGAAATAACGTGGTGTCCCCAAGGGGATTCGAACCCCTGTTACCGCCGTGAAAGTTCTTAAGTGGCATTTTTCACAGGGTCTTGATTTTGGGCTGGTTTCCCCGTTTTTCTTCTGAAATCAACGCATTGCTTGTGGTCTACTGATTCTATTAGGTCCATCCATTATTGGGATTTTTGAAGAGTTTTAGCACAATTTTAGCACAGTGCTGTGGTGGGGTGAACCCCTCGGTTGAGACAATCTGGATTAGCACACTTGCGGTTTAATGGATTGTCCTGCTCATCGGATCGCTACATTTCCTTCATGTCTAAAAAATAGTCAGGCCCTTTATACCGATTATCGAACTATCGCTCTTAAGACCTTTACTGCAATCTTTAACTTGTCAGGTGTAGCTTCCTTCATCAAATCATTCAGAACTTCCTTCAGTTCCTTCGGATTTTCAGCTTCGTGAGCGAATTCAAAAAAGTCTTTCAATTCCACATGTAACGCACCGGCCAGTTTTGCCAGGGTATCCAAAGAAGGAAAACTCCCTCCAACTTCTATTCTGCTTAAGTGTTTCGCGTCTATTCCGACCTTTTCAGAGAGTTTTTCCTGCGATACCCCCTTTGTCTTCCGAATCTCTTTAACCCTTGCCCCAAGTTGTTCTTTTATCGTTCTCATAAGCCCCCCCCAGGATGGCTTATGTTCATCCTTGAGAGCCGTTTATGGAACAGCATGAGATGTAGAGTTTATTGACAAAGTACGTATTTGAGGTAGACTTATCTACATTGAGAACAGGTATTATAGTAATTTATCAGCATTACAGAGGGTGTTAAGTAATGGCATATTCCACATCTGAAGAAATGTGAATGCGCCCTAAAGCGGCTTGCAGTTATCCAACTGGGGGGAGCGATCCTGATCTGGACCAGTTTATGACCACAAGAAATGGCTATCAACTGCAAACAAAAGGAGGAAGACAACATGAAGAAGGTGATCGCGGTGTTGTTGCTTGTTGTGAATTGCATGGGCTGTGGCACTTTGTTTAATGGGACGACAAAGAATGTTGGCATTTCGTCAAGTCCCTCAGGGGCGCAAGTAATCGTGGATGGCCGTTCCTATATCACCCCGGCTCAGGTGGGACTTAAACGAAACCAGACCTACGCCATTACGGTTCAAAAGGAAGGATATGAACCCGCTGGAGCAACGGTACAGCGGTCCGTTTCTGGATGGATTTGGGCCGATGTGGTCTCCATGCTCGCGGGTGGAGCTGGACTGCTGGGCTTGATTGTCGATTTTGTGGATGGCGGTGCTTATGATTTGGAACCGGATAACGTTAACGTGAATCTTCAGAAAAAATAGCGAGTGCGTTGCTTCTTTGCAAACCTATAGGTTTATTTTGATCAAAGCACTCAGACAACGAGCAACGAGGAGGGAACAATGAATAGGTTGAAGAACGTTATAAGCATAGCCATTGTTGTGTTGATGTTCAGCATGGTGGGCTGTGCGGCTTCGATGGTACTGATGAAGAACGACAAAGGGGAGATCGCCCGCTGCGAACCGAACACCGGATCGACAATCGCTTTCGGCTATATTGGCAGCAAGATGTCGGTCAATTCCTGTGTGGCCGAGTACGAAAAGCTGGGGTACAAGCGGGTGCAGTAGGCGAAGCCGGAAACCCACGTCGGCCAAGAGTACCCCTACCCCGCTGATTTGTTTCACCGCCCTGTTAAATTCGCAAAGGCCGGTTACAAGCCTTTTGTTTTTACCACAGTGTCAATTCGCTTGAATCTAAGCTCATCTATAAATTGTTGAACTTGGGCGTTTTGCAAAAAATCAGGGATCAACACTACAATTAGCTCTGAACCGTAACGGCTGGCATACTGGTCCATTTGTCCCAAGGCGCGCTGAAGTTCACTGTTGCTCTTGGGCATCTTGAACTCCACACCGACACCACCCTGTTGAGGATGTCCGATATGGAAGTCGATCTTCAACGTTGTGCCGTGCGCAACAGGAAGCTGCTCATGTACATTATCTGGATCAAAAATCTCTAACATTTCGTCCATAAAGTCTTGATAACAATCCTTCTCATACTCATAGTTCTTTAGAATAGGGTACCATTTAACAAACGGAATAACGGTTTGCTTGGTTATTGGTATCGCATCCGAGAGAGTGGGCAACCAGCCTTCACGATACCCGATCTCACGATAAATTCTCCTGACGAGAATATTTTTCGGTCCCTCGCTGTCTATATCGAGCTCTTGACAAATCTCAGATAAGGTTGCCGCATTGTAAGGGTTGAGATAAAAGATGGTCTGTTCTGGAAAGTCCTCAGGAGACATGGAAAGGTATTTCGTGTGTTGCTTTATACGGACCATCTTCTCTTCTACGGTACCAACTGGATCTTGACCTATTTTTCGTAACCAATCTGACAGCTCTTGAGAAGTTGAAAAATCGAGATAGCATTGAAGAAGTTTTTCTCTGAATTGCATGTCTACAGTGGGCTTGGCTTCATCTACAGAGGACGTAGAGGAAATGCCAGACGGCACAGACGTGGTATCGTTGGTCAGCGGAGCGGCTTTATTGTCCGGTTCTGAAGTAGAAGGAACCTGCTTGCCACAGGATGGACAGAACCGAGCCTTATTAGGAACGTTCGACCCACATGAAACACAGAACATAGCTTTTATCCTCCCCAATGGTGATATTCCGACTACTAACTTCTTTAGTGCTTCTATTTTGGACCCTCCAACTTTAGCGCTTTTACAGGCTGCCTATGAAAGAGTGAGGCGTTTTATCTTCTAAGAGCATTGCCCTGAGGTAGTCGGATAAGAACCGCTTGAGGTCTCAATATCCATACGATATAGATCTAACGCCGAATCAAGAAATACGTCTTCATTCCATATCTCAAACTTCTTTTTATTATATCGCCAACCGATGTTTACGTTGTCGTGGCTCCATTTGTCCCCGCCCCCGAAATCATTTAGGATGTCGGCGATGAGCGACCAACATGGTTTACGCGTTAAGCGCTTAAAGTACGCCTGTAAAATCCAAACAAAAGTCCACTGCGTTGCGGGAGGCTTTGTCCTGACTTTCTGTACGCGTTTATCCAGACGTGGTATGGAGATAAACTTGCCAGTATCATCCATAATCTGTTCGGTATAGTATTCCATTTTTCCCAGTTGCTTTAGTCCCCGAAGATAAAGTTGCTTCCAGATATCTTTCCATCTTTTTCCTTCTTTTTTCATGAGATGACGCTTCATCTTCTTATAATTTGCTTCCTTTCGATTCTTAGCTTCCTTCCCATGACCGGTAACAAACGGTAGGGTTAGGGGGTTTAGCATGTGCTGATCCTCGGCCAACCAACGGACAAAATCCACGTTTCCACCGATTTCGTTTAATTTTTGCTTCCAGTCCAGGCTGGACCTCATCCGCTTCCTTCCCATCTCGTGTCCAAAAAAAGGGGTGGTATTGTAATATCTCTCTTTTATTAGAAATAGTATACTCCGATATTATAAAAAATATACTCCGAGCATGGACAAGGAACAAGAGAAAAAGCGAGGTTTGCTGATAATCCGGGAGGCCGCAAAGGTGTTTGAAAAGAGCCGTGTTATCGAAACCAAGAAGGGAGGTGAAACCTATGCCTAAGAAACGAGAGCTTGAAGAGCGTGTCGCAGAGCTGGAAGAAAAATTGGAGGAAGCCCGTGACCTCATTGTTGAGGCTCTTGGTCTTGAAGATGAAGACGACGCTGAGTTCGAAGGAGACGGATGACGGTGAGTAGTCCGTTAATAGGGGGAGAATAAGGGGCGGTGTTATCTATCTCGGATACCATCCGCCCCCTTTCCCAAAAACAGGATAATTGATATACACCAATGTGATGACAGGTGAAAGATGACACTACCCTACCAGAAAAGGCACACGACGGGTCCGGGGTTTCTTTTTGCCGTTCTTGGAGCGAGACGGCGGATTGTGAGCGAAGGCAGGGCGTTCGCGAGAGAGTCTTCGCATCTCCCATCGGGTACCATCCGGTGCTATGTAGATCTGAACCAGCTTGACCCCTTTCATCAAGGGAGCCAGTGGGACCATCTCCCGGTCATCAAAATACTCGATCGTGTCGTGGGTATCCCAGAACTCTCGCTCCTCCGACCGGGATTTGAACTTTGGGATCGGTTTCGTCCTACTCTTCATGCTTATCTGGTTCTCTCAGCAACATACAAGTTTTTGTAGATTATGAAGGCGGATAGAAAAATGCTGTTACCGTTTACGCAGAGCTTGTGCCGCAAGAAGACCGATACCCATCATAAATATCAAGGCAATATCTTTGTCATAAATTCTCATCTCGAACGAGTCGCCAAAGTAGGAAACATCCAGAATGGGCTGCCTGTAAGTTCTCGGAGCGGCCTGATAAACCGCCGGATTATTATTGGAGTTAATATACATTTGTTTTCTCCTTTGTTAGTTAATGTTCCGCAGGAGTTTGGCTTTCTCCATAATTGTTATATCATACCATGAAAGTTGAACATTTTCAAGGCAAGAGGGAGCAACTATGCCCTGGATGACGATAAGAGAAGCGGCGGAAACCTTGAAGGTTAGCCGAAGAACAATCCGCCGAATGATTAAAGCGGGTACTCTGACTTCCCGGTTAGAGAATGGAATGCGCCTTGTCCTGTTGCGTAGGGGTAAGGAGATTGCCCCGGTGGAGCAGGAAACAGGTCGGAATCAAGGACTACTGTCCATCTTGTTTGAGACTTACGAATCCTTCCGGGCACTCAAGGCGCGGTGTCTTAGTCGGTTAGCTTTAGAAAAAACTGCGGGCGGCTTATTTACAGAACTTTCCGATCAGGAAAGAAGGCCCGCATTTGAGGGCTGGGTCCCCCTTTATCAGAAAATTCAAGCCCTCTATAAATCCCTGGATGGAATGGTTAGCAAAATGACCCTCACCAGGGATGTCCTTCAAGGGGTCTATCGAGGGACGCTGGATGTCCGGGAGACGTGGGGCCGGTATGACCTAAGGGACAGCGAATATGATATTGCAGCCAATCAAGAAGTAAGCGATGAAAATACCCAGGCCATTATGGACAGCATCCTGAACGGCCTAAAAAAGTTACTCATCGGGTGCGTCAACCCCAGTGATGCACCTGACACGGGGTGTGACATTGAGTATGACACTGAGCGTGACATGTCCTATGACACGCCCTCGGAGCGCCTCTATGATACGGACAATAATGATGAGTGACATCTACTTGGACATAAAGGACCTGTCAAAGCACCTTAAAATTAAACGGTCCACCCTGTACGCATGGGTGTCTCAGGGCAAGATCCCCCATGTGAAGGTCCATAGCCTCATACGCTTTCAAAAAGAGGAGATTGACCGCTGGCTGGAGTCATTCAAGAAAGACAACTCGACGCCTTCCCCTATCATCCCCGAAGGCCGGGAAAAGGCCCCGCTTGACATTTTGATTGATAGGGCCAAGCGGGATGTCTATAATACCCAGCGCGGGAAAACCGGCCCTCTCTCAAGACCCGGAAGGGAGGGATGAGAATGGGATTAGTCAGGAGAGGCCGGATGTGGTGGATGAGTTTTTCGTATCAAGGAAAGCAAGTAAGACGGTCAACTGGGACTTCCGACCGAAAGCTGGCCGAGGCAATCCTGGCCAAGGTCAGGGTGAACATCGTGGAAGGCCGTTATTTTGAGATGCTGCAAGAGAGGGAACGAACCTTCCGCGAGATGATGGACCGGTATATGAAAGAGTGTGCTCCAAAGAAAGCCTCGAAGAGCAACCTGCGGGATCAAACCTGCCTCAAGCATCTCCTCCCATACTTTGGGGAGAAAGCTCTGGCCGAAGTCACGCCGAAACTGATCGCTGCTTACAAAGTGAAGCGGCGGGAAGAGGGATCTGCCCCGGCGACATTAAATAATGAACAACGGGATGCTCGCAAGCGCCGTCAAAAGGCAGCAGCCCCGGCCACACTGAATAAGGAGCTTGGGCTGATGAAGGCTGCCTTTAATGTAGCGATCCGCGAGTGGGAGTGGTGCAGGGATAACCCTGTCCGGCGAGTGTCGATGGAGCGGGTAAATAATGCCCGCGTCCGCTGGGTGAACGATGATGAGTTTGCGTCCGTGCTTGAGCGCTGTCCGGACTGGCTCAAGCCCATTGTTCAGGTGGCCCGTTATACCGGTATGAGGCGGGAGAACATCATCGGGTTACAGTGGGACCAGGTGGACTTCTTCCGAAAGGTGATTCTGCTGGATCAGACGAAGAACGGGGACCGGCTGGGAATTCCGTTATGCGAGCGGGTGGTCGAGGTGTTCAAGGTCTTAGCAAGGGTAAGGCATATCCGGTCAAAATACGTATTCACCGGACCGGAGGGTCAGCCTTATGAGGGAGCGGCTGCAAGCATGGCCTTTATTCGGGCTTGCCGAGCCGCTGGGATCGAAAATTTCCGATTCCATGACCTTCGGCATACCTTTGCTTCCTTGCTGGTTCAAAGAGGCGTAGACCTCTACCGTGTCCAGCGATTGTTAGGTCATCGGGATGGCCGGATGACGCAACGTTACAGTCACCTGTCACCTGAGAATTTACGGGAGGCTGTATGGGTTTTCGATCAGGATTGTGATAGATTTAGCACAAATTTAGCACAATCGCGAATTTTGAAAAAAGGCGGGAACAATACAAGCCATTGAAATAACGTGGTGTCCCCAAGGGGATTCGAACCCCTGTTACCGCCGTGAAAGGGCGATGTCCTAGGCCGGGCTAGACGATGGGGACACACGAGGAGTGAGCCGCCCGGGATTCGAACCCGGGACACCCGCCTTAAAAGGGCGGTGCTCTACCAACTGAGCTAGCGGCTCCAATTTCACCAATAAAAGATTGAATTTTAACAGACGCGTGGAAATCTTGTCAACGAATTTGGCCCCGAAGGGAGTACGGATCATTCAATAGGATGGCCTCTTCTCTTCTTGTTCCGGTTGAGATCAAGAAAATTTGACACCCGATCAGTTCTTCCAATCTCGACAAATAGTCCCTGGCCCGGATCGGCAATTGCTCGTACCTCTGGATTCCCGTCGTCGAACATCGCCAGGCTTCCATCGTCTCATAGATCGGCTCACATCCCTCCTGAACCGTCAGACTGCTGGGCATGTCCTGGAAGGTTTTTCCGCGGTAGCGGTACCCGACGCACAGGTTGATCTCTTTGCACGCATCCAATACATCCAGCTTGGTGACCGCAACGCCGTGCAGTCCATTGACCCGTACCGCATAACGGACCAGAACCGCGTCAAACCATCCGCAGCGGCGGGCCCGACCGGTGGTCGCTCCAAATTCATGTCCCCGCTCCTGGAGCTGGACGCCCGTATCATCCTTTAGCTCGGTTGGAAAGGGACCGCTCCCGACCCGAGTGGTATAGGCCTTCACAACACCGACCACCGCCGTGATGCGCGTCGGACCCACACCGGTTCCCGTACAGGCCCCGCCGGCCGTGGCGCTGGAAGACGTCACGTACGGATAAGTGCCGTGATCCACATCAAGATGGGTTCCCTGTGCCCCCTCGAACAGAACCCGTTTACCTTCGTCGATCCATTGATTCAGAATCCAAGCCGTATCCGCAATGTAATCGCGAATTTCACGGGCATACCCCATGTAGTCCCGGTAGACCTTCTCCAAGTCAAAACGCTCCACCTTATAGGTCTGCTCCAACAAATAATTCATTTCGATTAAGTTTGCGGTCAGTTTTTCTCTGAAGAGATCCGGTTCCAGCAGATCACCGACCCGGATGCCGATGCGAGCCATCTTGTCGACGTAGGTCGGCCCGATTCCGCGGCCGGTGGTCCCGATTCGGCGGGCCCCCTTGAGTCTTTCGCTCTCCTTATCGATTGCCTTATGGTACGGCATGATCAAATGGGCGTTGCTGCTGACCAGCAGCCGGCCACGGACGGGGATGCCCCGTTTCTCCAAATTGGCGGCCTCTTCAATGAGTGCGGCGGGATCAACCACGACGCCGTTTCCGATCACGCAAAGTTTTCCCGGTTGAAGAATTCCGGATGGAATCAGATGGAGCACAAAGGTTTCCTGACCCAACACCACGGTATGACCCGCATTGTGTCCACCCTGATAGCGAGCCACGCCGTCGGCTTGTTCCGAAAGCAGATCGACGATCTTCCCCTTTCCTTCATCCCCCCACTGGGTTCCAATCACCACCAACGCGGGCATTTCATCCCTCACACAAAAAAGCCCTGATCTTTCAGATCAGAGCTTTCAAACGACGGGTTCGCTGTGCAATCGTATCTTGGAGTATCGTAGGCGCCTACAACAGATTTGTCAAGGAAGCTGTCAAATCATGGTGGAGCTGGGGGGGATCGAACCCCCGACCTCCAGACTGCCAGTCTGGCACTCTCCCAACTGAGCTACAGCCCCACGTATTTAAACTGACCTGACGAATTTCTGTCCAACATGGATTGCGGAAAAAATCCTTTTCCCACGCCGGTGGGGAGACTCTCGCTCCAAATCAAGATGATGATGCTATATGTAAAATCATCGTATCATTGTCCCCCATGGCTGTCAAGGCGGATGGATCTCAAAAAAACGGTCGCATCGCCCAAGCGATGCGACCGTTAAACTTTCCCGCGGTGTAACGATTCGGGTCCGCGTTATTTTGCGGCAAATGCAAAATCGGCCGTCGCCTTGCCCTTCGCCGGAACGGTCACTTTTGCTTCCTGCGCACCCAAGATCGGATGGAAGGCATGAATTTCATACGTGCCCGGTGGAACACCATCAATGGAAAAAGTTCCATCCTCATTGACGATGGCATAATACGGATTACTCACGGGCTGGAAATAAACTTCCATGTAGTTGTGCTGGTCACACTGGATTTTCATCGTGCTTTCCTTTTTCCGAAGGACTACAGGCTTTTTGATGACCTGTCCTTTCTCGGGAAGCGGAAGATTGAAGATGGTGCTGCTGTTGGCACCCGATTGTTCATAGGCATGCGGGTTATGCAGTACCCCCGTGGCGGCTTTCGGATCCGTCGGATCGGCATCGGTATTCAAGATTCGGATCTCGGCCTTCTTCACCACAACGCCTGTCAAGGTGGAAGGGCCGCCCTGCACTTTAAACCGACAAAGATCGGTTTTAACATCCGTCCCTTCGAATTTGAACGGCTTTCCTTTCTCGATCTCCTCGATGAAGACCACAACATCCGTCAGGGCCCCGTTCTTAACATTGACCTGCTGGACAATACGATGGCCCTTCCCATCCGAATCGGCTTGTTCACAGAACTTTGAATTGGGGAATTTTGCAAAATCAAACTCCTTTGGTGCAGGCACCGCTCCCTTAAATGACACCTTACCCGTAATGGTTCCTCCGTCCGGAACCGGCGCTTCTTCATACGCCGAAACGATTGGAGCGCCGATTAAACTGACCGCGACGGCCAGACCAAACGCTGCGATAAACCCTTTCATCTTCTGATCTCCTTTCCTTGTATGAGTAGAGGGGAACTCCGCTCTACTTTCTTTTCCCACCTTTAGAAAAGACTAAACTTGTTGTTGTCTTCCGCCGGCCTGCTGAAAACTTGCTCTTTATTTGGTTTATGGTTACAGGGTTCCCGACCCACTTAATGGTGGTCGTACCTTTTGAGAGGACTGACAGAACTTCAATGAGGAAGACCCTTTGACCATTTCTACACCGTTCGATGCCCCCTGTAAAAAACGGTTTCGAAGTCTACGCCACAATTTCAACCCTGTCAAGAAAAAAATTCTACGCCCTATTTTGGGGGGTGTCAAGCTCGAAAGTCGGCCGATCCTTCAATTCGGCTTGCAATGCGGATGGGAATCGATTATAAAAGTGGATCAAACTCGAGACCGGGCCGGCATCATGTCTTCTATTATACCGTTTTTCATTACAGCGTTCGTATCTTTGTTCGCGATCGTGGACGCGATCGGAAATGCGCCCATGTTCCTTTCGATCACCCCCCACAACACGCATGCCGAGCGCGTAAAGATGGCGGGAAAGGCCGCGGTCGCTGTCTTCATCATCCTGACCGTTTTCGCGCTGCTGGGCAATCGTATCTTTCAAGTCTTCGGCATTACCATGGATGCCTTCCGCATCGCCGGCGGACTCATCCTGCTGAAGATCTCGCTGGACATGGTGGAGGCGAAGAGTCTCCGGACGCGTCATACCCCCGAAGAAGATCAGGAAGGTCTGGCCAAAGAAGACGTCGCGATTATTCCTCTGGCCATGCCGATGCTGAGTGGCCCAGGCGCGATTTCAACCGTGATCGTCCTCACGGCTCAGGCCACCTCGGCCGGCCTGATGGGCGCTCTGTTAATGGCGATTGGACTGAACGTCGGTCTCGTTTATTTGATCTTGAGGAGCTCGACCCGGGTCGTCGCCCTTTTTAAAGAAACGGGAATGCGAATCTTGACGCGGATTCTCGGCATCGTCTTGGCATCCATCGCCATCCAGTTTATCCTGACCGGACTCCGGTCTTACATGGCCGCCGCTCGGTAAGCAGAAACGGGTGGTTAAAAATGGCCGGTCTTGTCAAGCCGGCAGGGGCTGTCCGATTCCATTACTCATTACCGTCATGATGCCAAAACAAAGGATCCCTTTGGATCGAACCCCGTTTGATTAACTCCAGAAATTCTTCGCGGGTTTCTCGACGCGTTCGAAATCCTCCCAACATCGCACTGGTGATCGCCGTCGCATTCTGTTTTTCCACACCTCGCATCATCATGCAGAGATGCTGGGCCTCCATCACAACCGCCACACCCTGCGGCTTGATCTTCTCCTGGATGATTTCAGCAATCTGCTGCGTCAGCCGCTCTTGAACCTGAAGCCGTCGGCTGAACACTTCGACGATCCTCGGCAGCTTACTCAGACCAATGACCTTTTTATCCGGAAGGTAAGCAATATGACATTTGCCAAAAAAAGGAACGAGATGGTGTTCGCAAAGACTGAAGAAATCGATATCTTTGACGATCACCATCTCATCGTATTTGATGGAGAAGAGCGCGCCGTTTAAAACCTCATTGATGTCCTCGGTGTATCCCTTGGTTAAAAAATGGAACATCTTGGCCACCCGTTCCGGCGTTTTGATCAGCCCTTCGCGGGTCGGGTCCTCCCCCACCAGTACCAGTAACTGTTCAATGGCTTCCTGAAGCTGCTGCGTCTTCTCTCCGGTTTTCATCGCGATCTCTTTCAAAGGTTGCATGCCTTGCCCCCAAAACAGGCGTTATGAATGGCGGGCCTCCGGTGGTTAAGGGCGGGTCAACTTTTCATGGCTTGATGGCCTTGGACTCTCCCGGAATTTGAACGGTCACGTCGCCCAAGATCTTGGCCTGACACGCCAACCGATGCGGCGGAAGCAACGCAGCCAAATCCATCATATCCTCTTCTTCAAATTCAATCCCGGTCAGGTTCTCGTGCCCCTCGATCACCACCACCCGACAGGTACTGCAGGAGGCAAATCCGCCGCATTCGTGAGGCAGCGGCACCCCCAGGAACTGGGCCGCTTCAAGCAACGACTTCTTTTCGGGAACGTCTCCGCTTTTTCCCGATGGATAAAAAGTGACCTTGGACATAGGATCATTCCAGCCGAGGCCGCTTTTTCAGGACGCGACCTTCATCGTGCAGCGATGGGCCTTGATGTGGGATTCAAACTCCTCCGGAAAGTGGCGCAGGCTGCATTCCACCGCCACCGCGGCCCCGGTAATGACGGTGCAGTCACCGCGACCCTTGACGAAACCGCTGAGCTGCTGAAGCGACCGGAGGTCTTCCGGCTTTCCGTGTCCCGTCTCAATTTTCTCAAGGATCTGATGAAGGTAATGCGTACCCATCTTACAGGGGGGACACTGACCGCAGCTTTCATCCCTAAAGAAATTACAAAAATTCATGGTTTGTTCAACCATGCAGCGGGTATCATCCAGCACAATGACTCCGGCAGATCCCAGACCGGATCCAATCACCTTGAGCGAATCAAAATCCATCGAGACATCGATATCCTTCGGCGTCAGGAAAGCATGGGATGGACCGCCCGGATAAACCGCTTTCAGCGTCCGTCCGTCCTTTATTCCTCCTCCGAAGTCCTCGATGAGTTTACGAAGGGAAATGCCGAGTGGAAGCTCATACACCCCGGGCCGGTTGATATCGCCACTGATGGAGAAGAGCATCGTTCCAGGACAGGTTTTGGTCCCGAACGATCGAAACCAATCCGTACCGTTGGAAACGATGGGCGGAACATTCGAGAGCGTTTCAACATTGTTCACCACGGTGGGCTTGCCGTATAAACCATAGACGGTCGGATAATAGGGTGGTTTGTGTTTGGGCTTGGCTTCCCGTCCTTGCATGCATTCCAGCATGGCGGTCTCTTCACCAGCCACGTAGGTATCCGGACCCAGAAAAATCTGGATGTCACATGAAAATCCAGTTCCCAAAATATTGTGCCCCAACAATCCGTGTTTCTGAGCATCCACGATCGCCTGTTTAACGATTGCGATCTCTTCGCTGAAGGCCCCATTTATAAACAGATGGGATTCCCTTGCGCCCACGGCGTAAGTCGCGATCGCGATGCCCTCAAGAAGTTGATGGGGATTCAACCGAAGCAGCAGACGATCTTTGTAGGTTCCCGGCTCATGTTCGCCCGCGTTGCAGGCCAGATAGCGTTCCAACTCCCGATGGGTCGCGACCATTTCCCACTTCTTCCCGGTTGGAAAACCGGCCCCTCCCCGTCCCCGCAACCCGGAACGTTTGATGGTTTCGATCACATCGAGCGGCTGAGAATGTCGGAGAACTTTTTCTAAGGCCTGGTAGCCACCCTTTTTCTGGTAGGTCTCAAGGTCAACCGTTCCCTTCGTTGTATCTTTCAGCAGAATCTGCTGTGTCACACTCGTCTCCCCATCTCATTCGCACGGACCCAAAGTGGTTTGCCTGAAATTCAAGGTGGTGGTCCAACTGGATGCCACGCGAGATCATCCCGGCTTAGATTAAAGGTAATGGCTTAATGCCATAAAAAAGAGCATTGGAATAGAAAGATAGAAATTGGTACGCGATGCCAGATAGGCTTTTCGAGCCATGGCCGCCATCTCGGCCGGCGGGGACTGTTGCTTGGCGGCTGCATCGGCCGTCATCTGAATGATCCGTTTTTGATTCGGCCAGATAATCAGCCAAACGTTGAGGAACATGATGATTCCCAGCGCTCCACCGATGCCGATGGACACTTCCCAAGCCCCGCTCCCACCGCCCCATTTCCTCATGAGGATCACGAGTCCGGCCAGAACCGTGACCGCCGCACTCCATCGAAACCACCATAACGCGGGCGGCATCAATTGCGGAATGATTTTCCCCTTGGTCCCCGCATCAAGGCTCTTCATAAAGTTGACATTCACCAGGTTAAAAAAATAAAGAAGACCAATCCATGTAATTCCGGCCAAGAAGTGAATCCAACGGAACAGCAACTCGAACGGATCGACGCCAGGCATGGTTCCTCCTTCGTTATGATCGTTGTAAAGGCAAGAATTAAATCGATTTTTTGTACAAATGCCTCACCGATTTTACAAAGAGTAAAACGCTTATAAAATACACCTCCTGATTTTATATTGTCAACTCAATAATCAGAACGAATCTCGACTTGGCCCAGGTAAATAGGGATCGCACAGGTCTCAGATCGGTTGGTTCACAGGTTCAAAGGAAGAGACATCCTGATGAGACGTCAACGAAACACCAATCGTTTTCGCGTTTTGCTCCCCATCGGCGCAGGCCGATTCTTCCGATTGGCCAGGATTACAGGATCAATGATTTCACCGCAACCGAGACAACGCCAGCCAAAAAAGAATATCGCCCCTGTGTCATCCCGAAGGTCTTCAAAGGGTTCATGGACCATATAGCTTTCGCAACGCGGACATTTCATGGTCTAAATCTCTCGTTCACAAAATTGAAACATGATGTTTCATATATGAATTATACCGACCTTGAGCAGCGGTTGTCAAGGTGAAATCGATCCGATCGTCTTTTCTAATGACATTTTCACCACGATGAAAAGGATAAGCCCGAAGCTGAGTGGGCTGGCGGAGAGGTCTTAAAAGGGTTTCTTGACGGGTTGTATTGTCGAGTTCCGATTATCCGTTCGAGGATTTAATCCAAGAATAGCTTATACCAAACTCCTTGATTTTCCTCCATAAAGTGGTACGACTGATCTTAAGCCTTTCGGCCGCAGCCCTGTAGTTCCAGTCGGTCTGCGAGAGAGCTTTTAACACCAATTGTCTTTCCAAAATCTTAAAAGGATCCTCTTGTTTAATGGCCAAATCTATAAAATCGTCTTTGACATAAAACATGTCTTTCGGTAAATGGGACGGCAGGATCGTACTGCCCGTGCAAAGGACCACGGCATGTTCGATGATGTTCTCAAGTCTTTGTATGTTTTCTGGATAATCGTAATTAAGCAGTATCTCCATCGCGGCTGGCGCCACGGATTTTATTTTTTTGCCCATTAAGGTGTTGAACCGCTTTAGGAAATGTTGGACGAGAAGAGGAATGTCGTCACGCCGTTCACGAAGGGGAGGAAGGACAATCGAAACCGTCCGAAGTTGATCATAGAGCTCCCGGAGAAACTCACCGTGTTCAACAGCCGAGTTGAGGTCCCGATGAGTGGCCGCAAGGACTCGAACATTCGCCCGAATTTTCCGGTGATCCCCCACCCGCTCAAACTGCTTCTCCTTCAAAAATTGTAGCAGTTTGACCTGGGCAGCAGAACTGATGTACCCAACTTCGTCAAGGAAGAGCGTCCCCCCGTCCGCCAGATCCAAACGACCGACCCGACTCGAAACCGCGCCGGGAAAAGCCCCCTTGACATAACCGAAGAGTTCACAGGTCAGCATCGCATCGGTCAAACCGCCGCAGTTGACTTTCACAAAAGGTTTTTCACTGCGAGGACCATTTTCATGAATGGCGTGGGCCAACAGCTCCTTGCCGGTACCCAGTTCACCCTCGATCAGGACACTGGATTCACTTCGAGCCATCTCGGGTAAAAGGGCGCAGACGCTCTGCATCCGGTGATTCTTGCCAATGATGTTTTCAAAGGAGTATCTTCCCCTCAAGGCCTCGTTTAAGGCTTCAATCTGCGAACGATCCCGGATGATCTCTACCCCCCCAATCACCCGACCGCTCTTGTTTTTTAGAAGGACCGTATTCGTGCTGATGGTCACCAGCTTTCCGTTCTTATTCCTTAAGACGGTCTCGTAGTCATGGATGTTTCGGCTGGTGGATAAGGTCTGTTCAAGAAGACATTCATTATCACAGGCCGCGCACCGAACCACTTGCGCACAGGACATCTCCTTGGCCTCTTCCTTCGAGTAGCCCAGCAGGCGTTCGGCGGCTTTATTCAGGTATTTGATCTTTTTATCTAACCCGATGGTGACAACGCTGTCGTTCAGAGAATCAAGAATCACCTCGGTGTCGATTTGTTTGGTATCCAGAGCTTTCATAACTAAAGATTATTTTAGACCCGCATTTTCGCTTAGTCAACATCGATCTTTCGCTCATCCGATCATGCGGTCCACATCCGCGCAGAGTTCTTTTACCCCATCGGCCGACTTCCGTAATCCCGCGGTCTCCTCCGAGGTAAGCTCGAACTCCACGATCGCCTCGATGCCGCCGTGGCCCAACTTGGCCGGGACCCCGACGAACAGGTTCTGGACACCGTATTCACCTTTGCAGAGGGCCGCACAGGGGAGAATCTTTTTCTTGTCTTTTACAATCGACTCGACCATCTCGACAATGGCGGCGGAAGGGGCGTAATAGGCGCTTCCGGTCTTCAGGAGTTTGACAATCTCGGCCCCGCCGTCTCGGGTTCGCTGAACAATCGCATCCAGTCGGTTTTTCGGGATCAATTCCGTCACGGACACCCCGCTCACCGTCGTGTAACGGGGGAGAGGAATCATGCCGTCTCCATGCCCGCCCATCACAATGGCCCGGACGGTCTCGGCCGAGACACGAAGCTCTTGGGCGATGAAGGTCGCCATGCGAGCCGAATCCAGTACTCCGGCCATGCCGATGATCCGCTCCCGAGGGAACTGAGTCGTCTTGTAGGTCACATAGGTCATGGCATCCAGGGGATTGGAAACCACAATGATCACGGCTTCCGGCGAGTGAACGGCCACTTGCTGCGCGACGGTCTTGACGATCTTGGCATTGGTGGACAGAAGATCGTCCCGACTCATTCCCGGTTTCCGGGGAACACCGGAAGTGATAATGACCAGATCGGATCCTTCGGAATCGGCGTAATTGTCCGTCCCGCGGATCTGTGTGTCGTAACCGTAAATCGGGGCCGATTCGGCGAGATCCAGAGCCTTTCCTATCGCCACATCTTTGTTGATGTCGAGCAGGACCAGTTCTTCCGCAAGCTCTTTTTCAACCAACCGCTGCGCCGCCGTCCCTCCGACGTTGCCAGCGCCAATGATCGTGATTTTTCGTCGTTTCATGTCGGAGAGCTCCTCTGCGTTTTACCGACTGATTCTTACGTTAACAAACCTAAAATACGATATCACACGCTGGGAATGAGGTCAAGGAAGGTCGAGCGACGATCGAAAGAGACTCTCATCACAACAAAGGCGCCGGTCGAATGGGGGTGTCACCTATTATCCGTTATGATCGTGACGGATTAAAAAAACCCAAGCCCGGATTCAATCTGGAATCCGCGCTCGGGTTCTTCTAAAAGCGGTCTGCGGCCGGCAAACATGGCTGTCCTTTTCGTCAAAGAAAAGAACGGGCGGGTTGCGAAACGTCAGCCTGGAAAATGCATGATCATTGTTACTCCAGTTAGGATGGCCCGTTTAATTCATAATATCACAAAAAAACGGGTCTAACCGTCTCCAAAGAGCCATTATCTTAGAGAACGATCCTGCTTTTTCAGCCATTTGTAGAACATCGGAATCAGGCTCAACAAAATCAACAGACCGACGGCCAGAGCGAATCCCCATGAATCGATGTGGGTCAGCGTGCTGCCCAAATAGACGTAGGCAAAGGTCCCCGGAATGATGCCCAAGAAAGTCCCCAGGATGTAGTCCCGTGCGCCGATCTTGGAAATCCCGGCCATATAGTCCAGCACATTGAACGGCACCAGCGGGATCAGCCGCAGGAAGAAAACCACCTCAAACCCGCGCGAGGCGGCCTGTTCATCGAGTGAATCCATGGTTTTGAACTTTTCCTTGAGCAGGCGCGTGACGAAATCGCGACCCAGGAAACGTCCCACAAAGAAGGCAAGAGTCGCCCCGATCGTTGCCCCGACCACCGTGAGGATCGTTCCCCACAGTGGCCCGAAGGCCAGTCCACCCGCGATCGTGATGATCCAACCGGGAACGAAAAAGACCGGCGCGATGCTGTAAATCAAAAGATACAGAAGAGGAGCAAGATATCCGACCGATTGGATAGCGGCACGGATCGCCTCCGGCTTGGCATACCGGCCCAGGCCCGACCACTGAAACAGCACAATACAGACGACGATAAATATCAGGAGACCCGCAAACTTCAGGGTCTGCCAGGAAAACCCCATGGTCATCCCAACCTTGTCAGTGGGCAGTTTACTTCACCGGATTACGGCACAACAATGATTTTGCCCGACATGTGATGGAAAGGAAGGTGACACATGTACAGGTATTCGCCGGGCTTTGCAAAGGTCTTCCGGTATTCCTTCCGAGGAGGCAATTGCCCGACATCGATCACCCGAACCTCCGGTGAAAGCTCCTTCGGGTTGCAGGGGTCACCTCCCGCACTGCTGATGAGGGTATGCGTTTCATAATCTTGATTGATCCATTCCACGGTTGTCCCGGCCTTGACCGTTACGACCGGCGGATCATAGGCGTTGTCACACCGACTCTCTGCATCCATCACGATCTTGATCATGACCACCGAAGGCGGTGCAGGCTGAGCCGGTTCCGCGGGAGGCGTCTCGGCCGATCTTCCGACCCCCCATCCGAGCAGGACGCAAAAAATGACGGCCGCAAGAACACCCATTTTCATCCAGACGATTCCCTCCTAGGTCCTGGCCATATAAAAACTCATGTAGGGGCCTAAACCTATGCCCCTACACGAGTCATGTATTCATAAGCGCAATGCTTTTTCTTCAAGCACGAAGCCGCGGAGGCTCAGGAGCGAATGTCGACTGCAACCATCTTACCTTTTTCTTCTTTGTAGCCGACCATTACCCGGTCTTTGACCTTGAGCTCCTTGAGAATCGTGTCGGTCGCTGCAAAGGTCATCGGTTGATCCGTCTCGGCGTCCTGGATCGTGAAGGTCTGGGCCTTCGCATCAATCGTCGTGACATTCCCGACATGCGTGTTCGGCCCGGCCGATTTGCAGGCCCAGCCCATTGCTACAGGTCCCAGCAGGAACACGGTCAGGATCACAACCACAATCAGAGATCGATTTTTCATGACGCACCCCTCCTTTTATTTAACGGGTATTATGCCTCAAACCGTTCGGGCTTTGCAATACCGCATGCACCGAGCAGACCACTTCGAAGTTATTATGTATTTCGACTTGACGTGAGGCACTTAAACTGTTATAATTCGTTCGCAAGTAACGGAAACCGCCCTCTATGATGTTTCGGTTATGGAGGGCGGTTTTGTGTGTCAGGATAGGGAAAGGAGTCTCGAATGAATCAAGCGTTTGCCGGAACAGAAATACTTTCAAGAACCGGAACAGAAACAGTTACAAGACCCATCGACTATATCGCGATTGCGCTTTTTTCCATGATCGTACTGGTGGCGCTCATCGGCGTCCCGGTTTTTGGTTTCACCTATGGTTACACGGGGTTCGACTGGATCTTGTTCGGTATCTTGTATGTCGTAACCGGGTTGGGCATCACCGTGGGATACCATCGCATGATCTCGCATCGGAGTTTCACCTGTCCGGATGCCGTGAAGGTGGCGCTTCTGATCGCTGGGGGATGGGCATTTCAAAATTCGGCCTTAAAATGGTCGGCCGATCATGTACGACATCACGCCAAGGTGGATCAGGAAGAAGATCCTTACAATGCCAAGAAAGGATTCTGGTACAGCCATTGCGGCTGGCTGTTGTTAAAGGATCCTTACGCTGATGATAAATACACGGCACAGTTTAAGAAGGATACGCTGGTGGTCTGGCAAGAAAAATATTACGCTCCGATCCTGATTTCCGGTTTCGCCCTGCCTTTCTTGGCGGGACTATTTCACGGAGGATGGATGAGCGGGCTGGGCTGTTTTCTTCTGGCCGGCGTGGGTCGGGCCTTCCTGGTGCTCAACTCAACGTTCTGCATTAATTCGATCTGCCATATGTGGGGGGATCAGCCCAACGGAACGGACAACAGCAGCCGGGACAGTTGGTGGATCTCTCTCATTACATTCGGCGAAGGCTATCACAATTACCACCATGCCTATCCGAAGGATTATCGGAACGGTCCGAAGTGGTATAACTTCGATCCGTCGAAATGGCTGATTTTCGGTCTGCGAACAGTGGGTCTTGCGGGAAATCTATACCGGGTGTGCCCCAAAACAAAATAATCCATCACCAAGCAAAAAGGGTATCCCCGATATCAGAACGGGGGTGCCCTTTTTATTTCATCCTTCGAGCTTATCGTTTATGTTTTCTTTGAAACCTCGATGAATTTCAGGCGAAGGCTGTAGAGAGTCTGTTGGAGTAACTCGGACTCACTCTTTGTCAAATTTCCCTTGGTCTTTTCCTCCAGCAGTCCAAGAAGATCGATCAGTTCTCGGGCTTGCACGAGATCAACCGGCGGTGTCGAACCCGGTACCGACGGTACACCGGGCACCCGAGCCTGGCCGATGGCCATCAGCGCCGAGGCCCCGACGGAAAAGATGAAAGAAGAGAAATCCAAGCGACCTCCGGTTTGGGATCCGGTCCGGGGATCCATTGCCGGCCCGGTTCCGGATTTCGAACTTGCCTCCCCACGAACCTCGGCATTTTCAACTCGCTGCTGTCGATCCGAACCCGTCAAAGGCGCGTCCATTTTACCTTTTTCTTTCTGCAACTTAGGCGACTCGAGATGTTGAACTTCCAACTCGGGAAGCGTTAGGTCCAAGTCATGCAACGGACGAGGACGGTGCTTCCCTTCTTTTGGTGGAACCGAGGTCGGTTTGGCGGGCTGCTTGGTAGGCGCGGAGGTGGCAGGGGCCGATCTTTCTTCCTTGACCGGCAAAGGCGTGGCGCACTGTGAACAGACATCGCCGATGCTTTCCTCATGCCCGCACGCCGGACAGCGCATATTTCCTCACAACTCCAAGCCCAAGAACGCTATATTCAATTAAGTATACCTCGTTCCTATTTTTAGCGCAATTGTCCTAAAGTCCATCGGGAAAACGTCCTTGACAGACCGAAGGCTGACCGGTATTATGATGATCCAAAATCATGGAAATGGCATCTCTATATCTCATGAATGAGAAGCCGAAAACCCTTCGGATGATCCGCTGGATGCCGATAGCCATTCTGGCCGGCCTTTGGTTTTTGCCGGGCTGCGACACGGACACGCGCGAAATCTCACCGGCCACATTAACCTCCAATGTGCCGGAAGAGCACGCAAAAGGGGAGGCGGCTTTTAACCGATACTGCACAGCGTGTCATGGAAAGGCGGCGGCCGGAACGGACCACGGCCCAAGCTTTATCAATCGAATTTATGAACCCAATCACCATGGCGACCCATCCTTTTTCCTTGCGCCCCGGAGGGGCGTCCGGGCCCACCACTGGAACTTCGGCGATATGCCGAAGATCAAGGGGGTGTCGGACGACGACCTTAAACAGATCGTCGGTTACATCCGTTGGCTGCAGCGGCAAGCCGGAATCCAATAACAAGGTCCTATTCCATGTCGGACGAATTCTTCACAACCCAAGAGCGTGAACATCTCGCGCCGTTTTTTACAAATCCCGATCGGGAGATCTTCGGGCTGAAACTCCCACAGGAAGTGGCGGGGGCACTCTTCTCCCGGTACAGTCGCTCGGCCAAGGATCTCCGTCGGGTTTTCTTAGACGAATTTTTAGGCCAGATGGACGCGCTTCATGCGCCGCCGGCGGCGGACGACACCGACGCGCTGAAAAAAGCGCGCGCTTTCTACGATCGCGTGCTGGTCGGTTATGGAGATGATTCCGTCGCCCAACTGGGCGGGGCCCACATCGCGTGCGAGGGAATTTCCAATGTCGCGGCGAATGTCCTTGAAGATTCACGGATCGGTCTTGCGCCGCTGGAAAAATCCACACGGTATGTGCGATTCGACAAAAAAGATTCCCGAGGCGACTATCTGTTTTATAAAGAGCCCCGCATTATGGCGTCCCGGCACGCCGCGCCTTATCGGGAGGTCATGAACCTTCTGTTTGAGAGTTACGCACGCCAGATGGATCCTATGATCGATTTCATTGCGGAGCGCCTGCCCATCGCCGAAGTACCCTTCAAACATCCCCAAACCGGGGAGATGCTGGCCTATACGGATATCGAACGCGACGCGCAACTGAAGAAATGGGCCCAGACCGCATATCGATCGACGATACGGGCCCAGGCCTGCGACCTGCTGCGCGGCTTTCTACCCGCCTCCACGAAAACCAACGTCGGCCTTTTCGGCACCGGTCAGGCCTTTGAGTACTTATTGACCAAACTCTACTCCTATCCCTTAACCGAGATGCGTCAACTGGCCGAGCAGATGCACGGCGAATTAAATGCGTTGATTCCTTCTTTTGTCAAACGGGCCCGTTCCAACAGCTATCTCACCGAGACGTACCGAAACACCCGAGCGTTCGCTCAACAACAGACGGTCGGTCTCGACAAGGCGCCGTCCGAAGCGGTCACGCTGGTGGACTACGACGTCGACGCGGAAGAAAAAGTCCTGTCGGCCATCCTCTATCCGCACACCCGGCTTCCGTTGACGCAGCTCCGGGCCGAGGTCCGATCCTGGAACCCGGACCGCAGGGCCCGGTTGTTGAGCGAATACCTGGAACATCGAAAACACCGACGGGACAAACCGGGACGGGCGTTTGAACAGGTTTATTACACCTTCGACCTTCTGGGCAATCTCGGAATGTACCGGGATCTTCATCGTCACCGGATCCTGTCCCAGGAGCGTCAAGATTTTGATGTGGCGCATGGTTATGATACTCCCAACGAATTGTCCGAAACCGGGTTTAAGGAAGAGTTCGACCGGTGCATGGCCCAAGCGGCCGAGCTCTATCATCGGATACAGACCGATCTTCCCTCCGAAGCCCAGTACGTGGTTCCGTTTGCCTATCGGGTCCGCTGGTACATGAAATTGAACCTACGGGAACTGGCCCATATCGCCGAGCTTCGCACCATGCCCCAGGGTCATCCTGATTATCGGTTCATGGTCCACGAGATCTGCCGTAAGGTCGAGGCCGTGCATCCGACCCTGTTGCGTTTCGTCAAGTTTATCGACTGGAAAGATTATCACCTGGGACGCCTCCAGTCTGAAATGCGAACAGAGTACAGAAAATCCATCCTCGCTCCAAATCCCGAATCCCGACCGTAAGGCCTGAGCGAAGAAAAATTCCATGCAGCACAAAAACCGCTTCGCGTTGAAAGAATGGGCCATCATCCTCAAGGCGTTGTCGGAAGGACGACAAATCTTGCTGCTGCGCAAGGGCGGTCTCATCGAAAAGAACACCCGCTTCATGGTTGAGCATACCGAATTTTTTATCTATCCGACCTATCTTCATCAGCAGCGCAGGGGCATTGTTCCGGCTTGGAGGGGGTATTTAGAACAAATCCTGGCGGCCCCACCCCCGGAAGGCGAAGTGATCCTGTCCCACTATGCCGTCGTGCAGCAGGTGCTCAAGATCATCGATCCGGACCGAATTCAAACGCTGTCGGACTGCCATGTGCTCAACAACGAAGAGGTCCGGAAGCGTTTTTTCTACGGCCAAGCGCCGGGACTTCATCTCATCCTGCTGCGTGTCTTTCAACTTCCCAAGCCGTTCCGGATACCGATCCGACCCCATTACACCGGCTGTCGATCGTGGGTCGATCTCGGACAGGAGATCCCCACGTCCGGATGCCGGCCCGTTCTCAATGACGACGCCTTTGACCGGGAAGTTCGCCGCATCACCGAACGCATCGGCCCATCGGTCCAGCCCCCCTGATCAACCGACAAAGGACTTGACACGGCCCGGTACCGATGTTATGATGGCCGACAAATAGACTAACCGGTCAGTTTTAAGCGAGACGATGTCGGACAAAGGCGAGGCCACAAAACAAAAAGTGCTCAAAACCGCCCGGGAGTTGTTTTACCTCAACGGGTACAACAACACCAGCATCGACGATATTTTGAAAGCCAGCAAGATCAAAAAAGGGAATCTGTATTTCCATTTCAGCAGCAAGGAAGCCCTCGGATACGCGGTGATCGATAGTTACCTGACCGAGGAGGCCGACATGATCGACCGGATCTTGGCCGGGCCGGGCCGCCCGATGGAACGGGTTTACCGGTTGTTCGATTCTTCCAGGAAGCATCTCAGCAAGCAAGGCTGCCGCGGCGGTTGCCCCATTGGAAATTTTGCACTCGAGATGTCGGATATCCACAACGGCTTTCGGAAGAAGATCAATGCGGTCTTTGACGCCTGGTGCGATCGCCTGGAGAAACTCCTTCGGGAGGCGAGGCAGACCGGCGAACTCCCGCCCTCCATCGATCCGAAGGCCCTGGCTTGTTTCATGGTCGCGGTTTGGGAGGGCGGTGTGATGCTAGTGAAGACCCGAAAAGATCCGCGAATCTTGGGGGACTGCATCAAAAGTTTGAAGGCGATCGTCGAGGCCTGCTTGCCCCTGCCCGTCCGGCAGGCGGGGGACCGACGGGCCTACCGGGCCTAAATATTTTTACCCGTTTGATTGACCGACTGGTCGGTCAAAACTTAAAGAAAGGAGGTCTCCGATGCGTTGCCCGCGCTGCAATGGGTTAATGGTCAATGATTGGTTTCAGGATATTCGGGATGATACGGGGCGTATAAATTTTGAGGGGCTGCGCTGTCTGATCTGCGGCGAAGTGGTGGATCCCGTCATTCTTCGTAACCGTCGAATCGGACCGGAAGGTATTCCGGGCCGTCGTCGCCGGCGCTTGAGCCCGGCAGGGGTTTCATAATGGTTAGGGAAAGGACGGTCATGAACCTGCAAGGATTTTATCCGTTGATCGTATTTGGCGTTATTTTATTTTATATGGCCGTCGTGCTGTTCTTTTTCATGTATGCCCTCATGATCCGATTGGTTCCCGCACAGGTAAGATCCCGATAACCATCGGTTTGCTCAACATAAGCAGCCCCGGATCACGTTCAGATGCGGGCCAACCAGTCGAGGCGGCGCGCAGACCGCACCGACCGCGATCGACCGCTTAAAACCCTCCGATTGATTTTCGGAACCGAACCCATTATAGTGACGGACGTCCATGTCGTTTTGAAGGCGAGCCGGCCTTCAAACGATGCCCCGAAGCGGAAGGCGGTTCCATGAATCAACGCTCCCGGACGTCCAACCCAACCGAACCAGCCGATGTGGTCATTGTCGGCGGAGGAATGGGCGGGCTGCTGTTGGCCTTGATCCTCGGCCGCGGCGGCCGGACCGTGACGATCATCGAGCGCCAGCCCAAGCTCCAGCCGATTGCGCGCGGAGAACTGCTCCAGCCAAACGGCCTTCGGATCTTGGATCGGCTCGGATTGCTGGACAGACTCAAAACGCTTCCGGCCTATCGGGCCCACCGATTTGATTTCCACCGCATCGGCGGCCGGAAGCTCTGCACCGTTGATTACCGGACGCTCCCTCCCCCCTGGAATTATACGCTGATCACGCGGCCGCACCATCTGCTGAGCCTCCTTTTGGAACAACTCGAACAGACCGGCTGCGTCCGCCTCTTGACCGAAACCGACTTCCAAGAGCTGCTGCTTCAGCATAACAGGATCATCGGAATCCGGGCGGTGCAGAACGGCCGCCCCATCGAACTCCGCACATCACTCGTGATCGGCTCGGACGGCTCCTATTCCAAGGTTCGACAGGCGATGGGGATCCGATCCCATCTGCATGCATATCGAGAAGGTTATCTCACCATGGTCGTTCCGCGCCCGCCGGGATTTTCCAACGATGCGCGGTATTATGTCGGATGCGGCCAGATCCTGGGACTGTTCCCGGTATCGGACAGCGAGCTGTATCTTTTTTATATGATCCGGGCCGCCGATTGGGAAGAGATCAAGCAGCGCCGCGTTGCAGCGGTGACTGCCGCGATCGCGGAGATCGACACCGCATTGGCCGAATCCCTACGGTCCGTCACGTCCTGGGATCAGGTGGGGTACATGCCCTGCGTGCGGGTCCGGGCGGAGCGCTGGACAGCCAATGGAATTGCCCTGATCGGGGATGCCGCACATGCCATGAATCCTCATGTGGCCCAGGGCCGCAATCAAGCGATGGAGGATGCGGTGGTCCTTGCCGAGGTGATCCAGAACGGCTTCGCCTCCGGAGCGTTGCGTGGGACACAGTTGAACCGCTATGAGCAGGAACGCCGGCCACCCGTGGAGCGTCTTCAACGCATGGGGGATGAGCTGACCGTGCTGTGGAACACCGCCTTGCCCCCGCTGGCCTGGTTTCGGGATCGGATCTTTGAGGGCATGGAGCGCCATCCCGAGGTTCGGGAAAGGGTGGTCAAGACGATCTCGGGCCTGGAGATCCGGCCGATGGGAATCTTCGACCGCCTCCGGGTTTTCATGCCGTAGCCGGACAGGGACAGATTTGAAATCTGTCCCCTCCTGTTATACCGGTTGCATTTTACCGGCCTTGCGGATAGAATTATCCAAAAAGGAGATGCTGATGTCCGACTACTCCCCCGGTTTAGCCGGGGTTCCCGCCGCGAAATCCAGGATCAGTTATCTGGATGGCCAAAAGGGTATTCTGGAATACCGGGGGTTTCGGATCGAGGTTCTGGCCGAAAAGAGCAACTTTATTGAGACCGCCTATCTTCTACTCTTCGGTCGCCTGCCCACCGCCCCCGAGCTCGATCGTTTTAGTACGGATCTCCGCTCCCACCGACGGATCAAATACCGGATCACGGACCTGATGAAATGCCTTCCGGACCACGGGCATCCCATGGATGCACTGCAGGCCGCGGTGGCGGCGCTCGGGATGTTCTACCCCGCCAAGAACGTAGAGAATCCGGAGGTTCAGTACCACTCGGCAGTACGCCTCATCGCCAAGCTTCCGACGATTGTCGCGGCCCACGCGCGGATGCGTCACGGCGACGAGCCGATTCCGCCCCGTCTTGACTTAAATCATGCGACCAACTTTTTATACATGCTGACCGGTAAAGAGCCGGAACCGATGATGGCCGAGGTCCTGGATACCGCCCTGATCCTGCATGCCGAACACACGATGAACGCCTCGACCTTCAGCGGCCTGGTTGCGGCCTCCACGCTGGCCGACGCTTACACCGTTGTATCGTCCGCCATCGGAACGCTTTCGGGCCCGCTTCACGGAGGCGCCAGTGAGCAGGTGGTGGAGATGTTTCGCGAAATCGGTTCGGTGGCCAATGTCCGGCCGTATATCGAAAAGAAACTGGCCGCGAAACAGAAGATCATGGGTCTGGGACATCGGGAGTACAAGGTGAAAGATCCCCGAGCCGTCATCCTACAGAAACTGGCGCAGAAGATGTTTGATCGCTACGGCAAGTCGCCTCTTTACGATATCGCGCTGGAGACCGAGCGGGTCGGAACGGAACGGCTCGCCAGCAAGGGCATTCACCCCAATGTTGACTTCTATTCCGGAATTGTGTATGAAAAGATGGAAATCGACCGAGACCTTTTCACGCCGGTCTTCGCGCTGGGGCGTGTCGTAGGCTGGTTGGCTCACTGGATCGAGCAGTTAAAGGACAACCACATTTTCCGCCCGACCGAGATCTACGAGGGCGAGCGTGAACGGGCATATCTTCCACTGGATCAGCGATCATAACAAGACATCTGAAAAAGGAGGAATTCATGCCGAAAAAAACCCGGAAGTCCAAACCGAAAAAAACCAAAAAGATCGCCCGCAAATCGTCCAAGAGATCCGCAAGGAAACCGGCCAAGAAGGCGATGGCCAAAGAGAAACCGGCCCGAAAAACAACCAGACCGGCCCGCCGGCCGGCCGCGGCTAAATCGGTCATGACCGTCAAAGCGGCGCAGCCGCCGATGAAACCGAAGGCCGCTCCGGCCGTCCCGATGATCGCGGAGCAGCTCGTGGGCGTCGTGACGCATTACTATTCCCATTTGAGTGTGGCGGTCGTTAAGCTGGATCAAGGGGCCCTTCAGGTGGGGGATACCATCCACATCAAAGGGCACACGACCGATTTTCAACAGCGGGTGGAATCCATGCAGGTCGAACACCAATCCATTCAGAGCGCCCAAGTGGGTGAGGAATTCGGGCTGAAGGTCACGGAACATGTCCGTGAACATGACCTCGTCTATAAAGTACTGGGGTAAGGGCCAGACCACATGATACAGGCTTATCTTATCTCGATTGAGACGACAGCCGAACAACGTTCGACGCCTGCGGGCCTTTCGGTCCCTGGGTCACTTCAAACTCGACCGCTTCACCTTCGTCAAGCGACTTGTATCCGTCACCCGAGATTGCAGAGAAGTGTACAAACACGTCCTTGCC
>JACQBZ010000099.1 GCA_016194285.1 Nitrospirota bacterium
AGGGCATCACCCTGCTGGCCGAGACCGAAGGAATCTTCGCCGAAACCGCCGGCGGGGTTACCGTCGCGGTCTTAAAGAAATTGGTGGAGCAGGGCGTGATCCGCAAAGGGGATGTGACGGTGGCCTACATCACGGGTCACGGATTAAAGACACAGGAGGCCGTCCTGCAGGCCGTGGGTGAGCCGGTGCGGATCCAGCCCAGTCTGACCAGTTTTGAAGAAACCTTCCACAACATCCAACGGAGGAATGCGTAATGCCGGTGAAGGTGCGAATTCCCACGCCGCTGCGGTCGCTTACCGCCGGACAAAGCGTGGTGGAGGTGACCGGAAAAGATATCGGAGAGGTGATCGAGCACCTGGAAAAACAATACCCCGGCATCAAAACCCGAATCTGCGATGAAGAGAATCAGATCCGGCGGTTCGTCAATATCTATGTGAACGAAGAAGATATCCGGTTCAAACAGGGACAGGCGACCGTTCTAAACGAAGGGGATGAAGTCTCGATCATCCCGGCGATTGCGGGCGGCGCCGACGGGGAGGTCAGACGATGGCCAGCATGAAGGTTCATATTACGTTTCCGGAGAACAAGATCAAAGAGCCGGTCATCTACCAGATCGGCCAGAAGTATAAGGTGATCACGAATATCCGTCGAGCCGACGTCACGGAAAAAACGGGATGGGTGGATCTGGAACTGACGGGGGATCCGAAGGAGATCGAACGGGCTGTGGAGGGCCTAAAGAAAATGGGGGTCAAGGTGGACCCCATCGAACGAAATATTATTGAGTAAGCAGGGACATTATGGACTTCACCGAAGAACAAGTACAGCGTTATAGCCGCCACATCATTCTCAAAGAAATCGGGGGCAAGGGACAGGAAAAGATTGCCCGCTCGAAGGTACTCTGCATCGGCGCCGGTGGACTGGGGTCGCCCGCTGCTTTATACCTGGCCGCGGCCGGCGTCGGAACACTCGGCATCGTGGATGCCGATGCGGTGGATCTATCCAACCTTCACCGGCAGATCATCCATACCACCGCCCGGCTGAATACGCCCAAGGTCGAATCGGCGCGGGAGACGATCGCGGCCATGAACCCGGACGTTCAGGTCCGGACCTATCCCGTGCGTCTGACATCGGCAAACGTCATGGAGATCCTGACGGATTACGATGTCGTGCTGGACGGCTCGGACAATTTCCCGACGCGGTTTCTGATTAACGACGCCTGTTTTTTCACGAAGAAAACCTTGGTCTCGGCCAGCATCTTCCGGTTCGACGGCCAAATCACGACGATCAAGGCCCATGCCGGTTATCCCTGCTACCGCTGCCTCTACCACGAACCGCCTCCGGCCGGACTCGTTCCGAGCTGCCAGGAAGCCGGTGTGCTGGGCGTGCTGGCCGGTACGGTGGGCATCCTGCAGGCGACGGAGGCCTTAAAGGAAATCCTCGGAATCGGGCGGCCGCTGTATGATCGCTTGATGATCTATGACGCGCTGGAGATGACCTTCCGCGAAGTCAAGATCCATAAGGACCCGGACTGCCCGCTCTGCGGAAAGTCGCCCAAGATTACGAAGCTCTTGGATTACGAGCAGTCCTGTACGATCTGATCCTTCCGATCCAATGCTGAAAATTCCGAAACAGATCTACGACCAAATGCTGGTCCATGCCGAGGCTGAAGCGCCGAACGAATGTTGCGGCCTGCTGGCCGGGAAGAATGGGACGGCGGAGGCGATCCATCCGATGACGAACATCCACCAGTCCCCCGTGAGTTACATGATCGATCCGAAGGAACAGTTCGCTGTCTTCAAGGAGATGCGCGCCAAAGAGAACGAGCTGATCGCGATCTATCATTCCCATCCCCATACGGAGGCCTACCCCTCGGCCACCGACGTGCGGCTGGCCTACTATCCCGAAGCGGTTTACATCATCGTCTCGTTGGAAAACCCGGAACGGCCGGTCCTGAAGGCTTACCGGATCATCCACAACAAGATCAGCCCTGAGGAGTTCGAAGTCCTTGCATCGTAAAACGCTCCAGAATATATTGCGGGATCTTTCGCACGGGATCTCCCGTCTCTGGAGTTACCGTTGGCGAATACTCGTCGGGGCCGTTCCCGTCTTGACGATCTTGTTTGCGCTCTATCTCGCCGTCCTGTACGGGATCGTCACCCATCGGTTCGAAGGTCAACGCTGGCGGCTGCCCTCGAAGGTCTATTCGGACTCTTTCATCCTTTATCCCGGCCTGGACCTAAAAGGAATCGCATTGTTGGAACGGCTTCGACGGCTGGATTATCATCCAACCCCGGATCTTCCCGATCATTCCGGCGAATACCATCTGGAACCGGATAGCCTGACCCTCTACCTTCACGATTTCGACTATCCGGATCATGCCTTCAAGGGATTCCTGGTCCGGCTCACTCTGGACAACGACCGTCTCGTCGCGATCCAGGAATTTCCGTCCGGCGAACGGCTGGCGCTGGCTGAACTCGAGCCCGAGTTGATCGCGGCCTTTTTTGATCAGGCCTGGGAGGAGCGGGACTTGGTCCGTCTGAACGAGGTCCCGGACCACCTGATCGATGCCATCCTCGCGGCCGAGGACAGCCGTTTCTACCGGCACGGCGGGATCGATCTCCGGAGCATGGTCAGGGCTATCTTGGTCGACCTCAAGCAAGGGGCGATCGTTCAGGGTGGAAGCACCCTCACCCAGCAGCTCGTCAAGAATTTTTATCTCAATCAGGAGCGGACTTTGACCCGCAAGGTGAACGAGATCTTCATGGCCCTTCTCCTGGATCTTCGTTATTCAAAAGATGAGATCCTTGAGGCTTATCTCAACGAGATCTATTTCGCTCAGAGCGGTACGATGGGAATTTACGGCGTCGGTCAGGCCTCCCGTTTCTATTTCGGAAAACGGCCGCACGAGTTGACGCGGGGGGAATCGGCCCTGTTGGCCGGCATGATCAAATCGCCCAACCTCTTCTCGCCCTTTCGCGACCCGCTCCGGGCCACGGCCCGCAAGGCCGCGGTTCTGGATCGGATGCGCGCGCTGGCGATGATTGAACCGGCCGAGTACGAGCAGGCGCTCCGCGAGCCTATTCCCAATCACCCCCCGATACGGCAGGAGCGCGTCGCACCCTATTTCGTCGATTTTGTACGGCAACAGCTTGCCGAACATTACTCACCGGATGTCCTGACGTCGGAAGGCCTGAAGATATTCACCACGCTCGATCTTCAGCAGCAGCGACTGGCGGAAGAGGCGCTGGCGCATGGATTGCGCCGTCTGGAACGGGAGAATCCACAACTCCGTCGGCGAAATCCGATGAAGCCGATTCAGGCCTGCCTGATCGCGCTTCAACCCCAGACCGGACAAATCAAGGCGATGGTCGGCGGGCGGAATTACGCGGCCAGCCAGTTCAACCGGGCCACCCAGGCCCGGCGCCAACCCGGATCCCTTTTCAAACCGTTCGTCTATCTCGCTGCCCTGACCCGCGGCCTGACGGCCGAGGGTTCGCCCTACACCCCGGCCACGCTGATCGAGGACTCTCCCATCAGTCTCGTCTCGGGGGAAGAGGTCTGGACCCCCCAGAACTACGACAAAACCTACTACGGCGTTGTGACGCTCCGGACCGCGATCGAGAACTCTCTCAACGCCGCGACGGTCCGGTTGGCCGACGCGATCGGGATCGAAAACGTTTCGGCCACGGCCCAGGCGATGGGGATCAACAGCCCGTTGAAGAACGTCCCGTCGCTGGCCCTGGGAACCTCCGAGGTCATCCCGCTTGAGATGGCGATCGGTTACGCCACGATCGCCAACGGCGGGATCCGGGTTGAACCCTTGGCCGTCAAAGAGGTGGTCTCGACGGATGGCCGTGTGCTTGAGCGGCGGACGCTCGAGATGACGACGGTGCTCACCCCCCCGCAGGCCTATCTCATGACCCACCTCCTTGAGGGCGTGGTGGAGCATGGGACGGGTCGAGGGGTTCGCAGCCGGGGCTTCATGCGTCCCGTGACCGGAAAGACCGGGACGACCAGCGACTACAAAGACGCCTGGTTTGCCGGATTTACCCCGGACCTGCTGGGTCTCGTCTGGGTGGGGTTTGACGAGGGAGAGCCGAGCCAGCCCACCCCTGAATCCTCCGACGCATCCGCCGACCCCGGTCCTCGACTGACCGGCGCGCAGGCCGCGCTCCCGATCTGGACCGATTTTATGAAAGGGGCCACGGCCGGTTATCCCATTACCCGATTTGCACCCCCGTCCGGGATTGTCTTTGAATCGATCGATCCAAAAACCGGGCTGGTCACGAGCCGGAGCTGCTCGGAAGGAATCGAGGAGGCCTTCCTCGAAGGAACGGAACCGACCCAGCACTGCGGCGATTCCGACGGTCTGCCGAAAAAAATTTACCGATGGTTTAAGCAGTTGATCTCATCACGATGAAGAAACGATGGTTGCATTCGGGCCGGCTGTGGCTGGCGATCACGGCCGCACTTTTTTTATTGCCGGGTTGCATCCCCTTGTCCGGAGAGTCGCCCATCGGTGAACCGCCGCTGAAGCCGATCACGGGCCGGACGACCGACCCCTCCCAGACCGGACAACAGGAGGCCTCGTTGCAGTTAACCGACGAGGGCCGCCAGCTCCTGGCCTCGGGCCGATTGGACGAGGCCGTCTCGGTTTTTCAGAAGGCGATCTCGCTCTATCCGAGCAATCCCTACGCCTATTATTATCTCGGCCAAGCCCGGTACCTGAAGCGGGATTATGCTCAATCCCTCGCCCCGCTTCGGCAGGCCGAGTTGTACCTTTCGGACAATCCAGCCTGGTTGGCCCGGGTCTACGCATTGCGCGGACAGATCGATGAAGCCCTCTCACAACTCAACGAGGCCCGCAACCAATACCAGAAAGCCCTCTCGTTCGACCCCCGCAACCCCGAGGCCCGCGAAGGACTGGACCGGATCCAAAACCTCCCCGCACCGGCTGAATAAAAGTAGATACCCAGCGAGCCCCTATAGGCAGCCGGTTTTTTTGTTGACTGTGCAAATACTGCGGGGCTATGGTAAGCGCAGGGTCATGAAGTCGGCGGAGGAGTTCGAAGGCTACTAAAGGAGGTGAGCCATGGCAGGATTTGTGAAGGTCGGGACGACGGGGGACATTACCCCCGGACAAGGAAAGAAAGTCGAGGCGGGCGGCAAGAAGATCGCCCTGTTCAATGTCGACGGAACCTACTACGCGATCGACGACACCTGTACCCATCGCGGCGGTCCGCTGTCGGAGGGCGAGCTCGCGGGGAGCGAGGTCACCTGTCCATGGCACAGCGCGGTCTTCGATGTGACAACCGGCAAAGCCCTTGGGCCTCCGGCACCCAAAGGAGTTTCCCGGTACAATGTCCGGGTTTCGGGAGGGAACATCGAAGTCGAGGTCTGACTTGAGGCGAGCCTTTCTATTTTACTTCTTCCCGTCTTTCCCGGAAAAATATTCGCCGCGGCTGGCGGCGATGTCCGAGACGAACATCCATCGTTCACGTGGCCGGTTTAGCTTCCCCGGAAAACCGGTAAATCGTCGGAATTTGCTCCGTGCCGGTCACGCAATGATTTAAATCTTTCAACAGGCCATTCTCGATGCTATAGATCCAGCTGTGCACCGCCAGCCCCTGCCCGCGCCGCCACGCGTCCTGCACGATCGTCGTATGACAAACGTTCGCCACCTGTTCGATGACGTTCAGCTCGCAGAGCAGATTCAGCTTTTCCCGGTCGCTCTTCATGGCATCTAATCTCGCCCGATGGTGTTGATAGACATCTTTGATGTTGTGCAGCCAGTTGTCGATGAGGCCATGCGCCTTATTCTCCATGGCCGCTTTCACCCCGCCGCAGCCGTAGTGTCCACAGACAATGACGTGCTTGACCTTCAAGACTTCCACGGCAAATTGCAGCACGGCGAGACAGTTGAAATCGGTATGCACCACGACATTGGCGACGTTTCGATGGACGAACAGCTCTCCAGGAAGCAGCCCCACGATTTCATTGGCCGGGACACGACTGTCCGAGCATCCGATCCACAAATATTCGGGCGCCTGTTGCTTCGACAACTTGGCGAAGAATTGCGGGTCGTCGGCCTTGATTTTGTCGGCCCACTTCTTGTTATTTTCGAACAACCCCTTCAACGAGCGCAACGGATCGACCTCCATGACTATGATGAACCACCGCTAAGACATTTTGGCCATTAAACATCACCCGATCCCGCCGCGTCAAGCGATAAGACCGTCTGAGACCTCTCGCCTGCCTTAAATCTGGCCCGGTAACCTGCAAATGACCCACTTTCGAGGGGGAGATCGGATTGACGGAACTTAACGACGTGATACACTTAAATTGTGTCTCCATGGAGCATCGATCCAATGAGAGCTTCTTTTGAAAAAAAAGACATTTTCATCGTTATTTTAGCGGTCATGGCTCTCTTCGTATTTCTGATGTTCTACGAAGAAGCCTCTCCAACGGCCTCGATGAACTCCCACGTTTCAAGAAATCATGCATTACGCGTGGCGCGGCAATACCTTGAGGAGCAAGGGTTCAACCTGAAGGACTATGACGAAACCGTCCTCTTTTCTGAGAATACCGATGCCGGAATCTACCTGCAGAGAACGTTAGGGTTGGACCAATTTAATACGCTTGGGCAAGAATTGCCACTCCGGTATTGGAAGGTTAGGTTCCTTAAGGAACTTCAGTACGAGGAATTCAAAGTTTTTGTAAATCCACAAGGCAGGGTCATCGACTTTATCCATTTCATTCCTGAGGACGCCGAGGGTGCCCGTCTTAAACAAGATCAGGGTCTGGCCCTGGCCGAAGCTTTTATTCATAACCAAAAGACTATTGATTTATCGAACTACAGCCTGATCAATGCCTCCACAAAGGAAAGAGAAAGAAGGATCGACCATATCTTTACATGGAAGGCATCGACACCCTATCTTGGAGATGCCAAATTGTTAATGACGATCGGTGTTCATGGGGATGTGGTGGATGGGTATGAGCAGTCCATTATTGTTCCGGAAAAATTTACAGAGATTTACGAAGGGGAAAGCTCAAAGGGGGAACTGCTCGCAAGGCTGAGCGGCTTGTTTACGGTCTTCCTGGCCCTGTCGGCGATTGTGGTATTTCTGACCCACCATAAATATAAGACCATCCCGTGGAAAGGAGCCTTGTTCCTGGCCTTGGCCATGGTGACCGCAAAGTTTCTTGAGGAGATCAATGCCGTTCCCAACATCCGATCTTCGTATTCCACCGAATCCCCCCTCTATACGTTTTGGGGCGGATGGATCTTCGATACGGTCGAATCAACCGTGTGGTCGGGCGTCGCGACTTTTTTGTTTGCCGTCGGCGGATGGGCCGTCGGCCAAGAAGTTTTTAAGGGAAAGAGAGTGGATCAGATCACCGGAAGACGCGGTTGGCTTTCCCGAGACTTTACCCACGCCTTGTTCATGGGATACCTCCTGGCGTCGATCAGTCTTGGCTATATGACGGTTTTTTATCTGTTTGGAGAGCGCTACCTCGGGGTCTGGTCACCCGTTCCCAGCAGTTATTCCAATATGCTGGGCACCTGGCTTCCTTTCCTAGATCCCATCACCAGCGCTTTTCGGTCTTCCGTCTCGGAGGAATTAATCTATCGGTTCTTTGCGATCGCCTTGCTGATTAAATATCTTCGCTCACGGACCCTGGCCCTCTTCATTCCCGCCCTGATCTGGGGTTTCGCTCACTCGGACTATACCGTATTCCCTTTTTATACTCGAGGAATCGAATTGACCGTGGACGGTCTCGTCACCGGCTATTTCTTTATCCGGTACGGTCTGATTACCGTCGTTGTGGCCCACTACGTCTTTGACGCCGTCATCATGGGGATGCCGCTGCTCCAATCGTCCAATTTGTATTTCTTCTGGTCCGGAATTGCCGGAGTGGGCGTGATGGCCGTTCCCATTCTCTTGAGCTTGGGAAGATCGATGAGGAAAACGACGATTCATAAAACGATCGATCATAAACACCGACCGGAGGAGAGATCATTGGTTATTTCATCGACGGAAAGTCGAAAATGAAGTACGAGGGGTTCAAACGAATCTGAGCAGGTGATTTGAAGTTCGGTCCCAACTTCCAGACCCTCCGCATCATCCCGGAATACCAAATGAAATACTCCTGGATACGCAACTGCATCGAAATGGGCTTGCCCTCGCACCGGATTCTGTGCAAAAATAGAGACACCGATACGAGGAACGATCCGCCCCGGCCGTTCTTGCAGGGATACCGTCATGCGACCGAAAACGATGTTCGAAAAAATTTGGGAGGCCCATGTCGTTCATGAAGAGGCCAGCCAGCCTTCCCTCATCTATATAGACCGCCACCTGGTACACGAGGTCACGTCGCCCCAGGCATTCGAAGGCCTTCGCCTGTCCGGCCGGCGCGCCCGCCGACCCGACTTGACTTTCGCCACGATGGACCACAATGTCCCGACCACCGACCGGTCGCTTCCGATTCAGGACGCGATCTCGGCCCAGCAGATGGAAACGCTGGTCCGGAACTGCAAAGAGTTCGGGATCACGCTGTTCGATCTGCGCAGTCCCGATCAGGGCATCGTCCATGTCATCGGACCGGAGCTGGGATTGACCCTTCCCGGCCTTACGCTCGTCTGCGGCGACAGTCACACCTCGACGCACGGCGCCTGCGGGACGCTGGCCTTCGGGATCGGCACCAGCGAGGTGGAGCATGTGCTTACGACCCAGTGCCTGCTCCAGGACAAACCCAAAACCTTTCTGATCGAGGTGAACGGACGGCGGCCTTTCGGTGTCGAGGCGAAGGACATCATCCTCTCGATCATCGGCCGGATCGGCACCGACGGCGGCACCGGAAGCGTGATCGAATACGCCGGGGAGACGATCCGCCAGCTTTCGATGGAAGAGCGGATGACGGTCTGCAATATGTCGATCGAGGGCGGCGCCCGGGCCGGGATGATCGCGCCCGACGAGAAGACCTTTGATTATCTCAAGGGCCGGCGATACGTTCCCGCCGATTTCGACGCGGCCGTCGAACGATGGAAGCAGTTGCCGACCGACCTTGGGGCCCGCTTCGACCGCGTCCTGAGAATCGACGCGGCTTCACTGGCACCGCAGGTCACGTGGGGCACCAATCCCGGACAGGTCGTCCCGATCAATGCCCGCGTCCCCGATCCGTCCGATTTCTCGGACCCCAATGCGCGCAAATCGGCCGAGCGGGCGTTGGACTACATGGGGTTGAGAGCCGGAACGGCGATGACCGATATCCCGCTCGACCGGGTCTTCATCGGCTCCTGCACCAACGCCCGGATCGAAGACCTCCGGCGCGTCGCCCGATTTGTGAAGGGTCGGCGGGTCGCTCCAAACGTTTACGCGATGGTGGTGCCCGGCTCGCAGCGGGTGAAAAAGCAGGCCGAGGAAGAAGGGCTGGACCGGATCCTCACGGCGGCCGGATTCGACTGGCGTGAATCGGGCTGCTCGATGTGTCTGGGAATGAACCCGGATATTTTAAAACCCGGCGAGCGGTGCGCCTCGACCTCCAATCGCAACTTTGAAGGCCGACAGGGCAAGGGCGGCCGGACGCATCTTGTCAGCCCGATCATGGCGGCCGCGGCCGCGGTCGAGGGCCGCTTTGTGGATGTGCGGCAGTACAAATTGAAGGATTAAGGCGATATATCATGGACCCTTTTAAAAAACACACCGGAATCGTCACGCTGCTCGATCTCCCCAATGTCGACACGGATCAGATCATCCCCAAACAGTTTTTAAAGCGGATTGAACGGACCGGCTTCGGCCAGTTTCTTTTTTACGATTGGCGCTTCCTCGACGGCAAAAAGCCGAATCCGGAATTTGAGATGAATGCCGAACGCTATCGCGGCGCGTCGATTTTGGTCACGCGGGCGAACTTCGGCTGCGGGTCTTCCAGAGAACACGCGCCATGGGCGTTACTGGACTACGGCTTTCGGTGCATCATCGCGCCGTCCTTCGCCGATATTTTCTATAATAACTGTTTTAAGAATGGCATCCTACCGGTGAAACTTTCCGAATCACAGGTCGAGACGATCTTTCAGCGCGTCCGTATGACTCCCGGATATCAAATGACCGTGGATCTGGAAAAGAAGATTGTCGGGTCGGATAACGACGTGGCGTTCGGCTTCGAGGTGGATGACTTCCGCCGTCATTGCCTGTTGGGCGGTCTGGACGACATCGGTTTGACCTTGCAGTACGAGGGTGCGATCCGGGCTTATGAAACACAACACCCGGAAGCGACTCCCTTCCCGGCCCGGCCGTAAAACGCCGACAGAGGAATCGCCGATTCGAAACCCGCCCCATAAAAAAATCGCCCTCACCCTCTCCATCGCCGTCTTATTGCCGGTCTTTTTATCTTCCTGCATCGTCGTCTATCGAGACTTCCCGACCGCGATGATCGGGAAACCGCCCGAATCTAAATCGTATGACCTGCTCTCCTATCACATCAATCCATTCCCCTTCCCGAATGAGGGGGGCAAGGCCGCCTTGCATTCGGTCTTCAACAATGAAACGCCGTTCGCCAATACCGCGGACGTCACGGAGATGCCCCAAAAGGGGGTGTTTTGTCTTGTGGATGTAGAATGGAGGTCCCCCGATATGACCGCCGTGGTCTTCCATTACATTTCACTGGCGACGCTGACGGTTTTACCGTCCTGGAGCGTTCGGGAAAGCTATAAAGTACGCTATTATTTGTTCATAGACGGCAAAAATCGGAAAACGTTTGAGTACAAAATCACGCGCAAGACGGGACTCTGGCTGGGCTTGCTGCCGGTAAGCTGGTTGAACTGGTTCACCGATACCCAAGCCGAGGCTTTCGAGGCGACAGCCTACCAGTTTTTCGAAGATGCGAAGCCGATCCTCTCAACGCTTGAACCCCATGAACGGATCATTGACTGATTCCGAACCGCGAACGCAATCCGGCGGTGAGTCCGGGGGCTTTCAATCGCCCCCGGCCGGCGTCAAATTGAATTGGGTCTTCCGATGGACAGCGACGTTCTCAATCTATTTTTGATCGTGTTATTCAGCGCGATCGGTCTCGGCTATTTCGTCTACGGAAAACGGCAGCGGGAAGGTCCTTCTTTAATCGCGGGCCTGCTCCTTATGATCTATCCCTATTTCATCTCAAGCACCCTCGGCATCGTTGCCGTGGGACTGGCGCTGATCGCCGGCCCGTTTATTGCGAAGCGAATGGGTTGGTAGAGGCATGAATAAGGAATAAAATCGCGTCGCCTATTTGACCGTGAAGTCCTGCATCATCCCCAGCGCGAAATGGGGCGCCTGCTTTGTTCCATCCATGAAGAAGCAGATCAGGCCGTAGTGGCCCGGCTCAAATTTCGCCGTGAAAAAGCCGTGCCCGCCTTTTTCGATGCCGGTCATCCCGGCGATCGGCTTTCCCGGAGGCGGGCCGGCATGGCCGGGCTCGAAGGCCGCCGCGAAATCCTTGATTGTCTTGTCCGGAGGAAGCTGCACCACAAGTACTTCGTGAGGCTGCGTCCCGGCGTTGTTAAACCGGATCGTCTGCGTTCCGGCTGCGATGGCCTTGTCGGGGACAAGTTTAAAATCCATCGCCGTAATATTGATCGTCGCCTTCGGCTCCGACACACCGGCATTCGCGGCGCCCGTGACCTTGAGCGCCTTCATCATTCCCTGCGCGGCATGCGCGACCCCCTTGCTGTCCGGGATGAAACAGATCAGGACATAGTTGCCTGGTTCCAGATTCATGACGGCCGTAGCCGACTCTCCCGGCATCGCGCCGTTGGGGCCGCCGATGAAATGGACCCAGGCCGGTGCTGCGGCCGGACCCATGGGGTTAAATGGAGCGGTCTTCACCGTGGCCGCAAAATCTTCCGCTGTTTTTCCATCGGTCAGGCGGATGAGCTGGACATGGTGAAAGTCCGTCCCCTTATTGACGATCTGGATCAAGGTCAATCCGGCCGGGACGCTTTCGGGACCCTTGAAGCTCATCCCCACTGTCTCAAAGGTAACTTCTTGGATGACGGCCTTAGACGCGGCCTCGACCGGAACAGGCCGGTCCGCGGTGAGAACTAAACCGATGAGGGTTGCAACAATCGCTAAAAGGTGACGGCGCATCATTTCCTCCTTACGTTTATGAGTTGGTTGTTTTGCGTTAAGGGTTCGAAATGGAAAACAATTACAGCATAGCGTTTTGAACTTGTCAAGCCGCTTCATCTAAGAATGAATTTTTCTCTTGGCATCGGTCCGCGTTTGCGCTAATCTATTTCGGGTACCGTCTGACGAATACCCCATCCCTCTTGAGACGAAACGCCTGTTCATGAAAAGGATCAGACCGCAATGAAGGTTCGGGACTGTTTTGACGGCCGGAAGCCGGTCTTCTCTTTTGAATTCTTCCTGCCGAAGACGCCTGAGGGGATGGTTCAATTCAAATCGACCGTCCGGGATCTGAAGCGGCTCGCGCCCTCCTTCGTCACACTGACGTACGGCGCCGGGGGATCGACCCGCGACCGGACGATCGAGACGGCCGGGATGATCCAGAACGAACTGGGGCTCACGACCGTCGCCCATCTTACCTGCATCGCCCACACCCGAAACGAGATCGAAGGGATCGTGGAGAAGATCCGTGCTTACGGCATCGAGAACATCATGGCGCTGAGGGGCGATCCGCCGCGCGACGGCAATCGGCTTCCCGAAAACCGACGGGAATATCGGTACGCCGTGGATCTCGTCCGCCACCTCCGGAAGATGGACGGCTTCTGCGTCGGCGTCGCCGGTTATCCCGAAAAACATCCCGAGGCCCCCACGATGGAGGAGGACCTGCGTCACCTGAAAGAAAAGACGGAGGCCGGGGCGGATTTTATCACGACCCAGCTGTTCTTCAACAACGAGGACTATTTCCGGTTCGTCGAGCATGTCCGGGCGATGGGGATAACGCAGCCGGTCCTGCCGGGCCTGATGCCGGTCACCAACTACGGCCAACTTCAAAAATTCGCGGCGATGTGCGGCGCGCGAATCCCGGCCGAAATCATTCAGGCGCTGGAGCCCCGGCAGGCTGATCCGGAGTATGTGATCCGGTACGGAATCGATTGGACCTATCGTCAGGCCCGCGATCTGCTGGACAAGGGCGCGCCCGGCATCCATTTCTACACGCTCAACAAATCCCGTTCGACCCAAGTGATTCTTTCCAGATTGCTTGGCCGTTAGATGAATTCGGCATTTGTTTTGTGCTATAATGTTTTCGTTTTTAGGCTGCTCAAAAAGCTCCAGATGCAAGGCCGCAGGGACTGAGGAGACCGCAGCGTACTGGGGTGGGTACGTGAGGATCTCCGAGGGACCGAGAACGAAGCAGATGGACTTTTTCAGCAGCCTGTTCAGGGGAGTCACTCTTCCCCGAGTCTCCCGATAAGCGGGAGGCGGCTCTCCGGTCCGGCAGCGGCGGCTGGATCGGTGAGGCGGGCGGACCTGGGTCCGGCCCGGCGCGGTAAGGCGCCGATGGAAGGAGGTGGTCCAGTGGGAAGCAGTATTAACCCTACGGCGAGTGAGGTGGCCGCGTCCTAGCGCGGAACATTCGGGTGACGACTGGGATGCATTCCCAGGGCCACCAGACCCGGAAGCGCGGACGTCGTAGCCGCTTTAGGATGAATAATCCGCTTCCGGGTTTTCTTTTTTCAACATCCGTCCCTGGCGTGTTGACAAACAGAAGCTGTTTCCGTATAGTTTGATGCAATAAGGGTATATGAACCGCAATGGTAGGGAGCCATGAAGAAATCAAACCTTTCAATTAAAGAAGTCGAACAGGCCATCGAATCCTTCGAGGTCGAAGATCAAAAGAAACTGTTGAAGGATCTTCCGAAGTTATTAAAGTTTTCACCCGCAGATTTTGGATTGCTCAAGGCGGCAGAATCCGCTTTCGGCTTCTGGGACAACCCGGAAGACCAGATCTATGACAACCTATAGCCAGGAAAGGTGAAAGAGGTTTTTCAGAAGAATCTCTAAGAACCGCAACCTGATCCCGTTCTTCTCGGATATCGCCGCCACCCCAACCCGCGCCGCCGCGGATTCTCGGTCGGCTCTAACGCTCCCGGTGAGCGGCGGCCCACAGATACGGAGCCAGACATGGAGAAAAAAGCCTGCGCTGTGGGCCGTCCGCTCCACTGGGTTGTTAGGCCAGGGATG